>JBJFGD010000038.1:0-5602 GCA_051892355.1 Acutalibacteraceae bacterium
ATGTCAATTTCAAGCAATTCAAAAACTGATATAGCAATAAGCTATATTGACGGCCTTGCCGATAAAAAAACACTTGAAAATTTAAAAAAATCTCTTAAAAAAATCAAGCTAAAAAGCATTTCTATGGCAACCGAGGCAATTGCAGAAGCGCTTATACCACATAAATTTTTTAATCCGTTTCCGCGCTTTAAGCTGACCGAACGCCCTGATTTTGCCTCTGCCGCAATTCTTGACGGAAAAATCGCACTTATAATTGACAATTCACCCAGCGTTATGATATTACCGGATTCATTTGCAGATTTTTTTCGTGAGGTTGACGACTATTACTTTTTACCCCTTGTAGGAAGTTACACAAGAATTCTTCGGCTTGTTGTAGCACTTTTCACTGTTGTAGCCACACCCATTTATTTGCTTATTATGAATAATCAAGCCGCCGTTCCGCAGTTTTTAAAATTTTTAATTGCTAAAGAAACTGGCGCATTACCTATTTTTATACAGTTTTTACTGTTAGAACTTGTAGTAGACGGTCTGCGTATTGCTTCACTTAATACACCCGATACGCTTTCAAATTCACTTGGAATAATAGGTGGACTTTTACTTTCTGAGTTTGCTGTAAATGCCGGTTGGTTTATAGGCGAAACTGTTTTATTTATGGCTTTTGTAACCATTGCATCATATATTCAGCCCAGCTTTGAAATGGGCTATGCAATGAAATTTGAAAGAATATTTATTTTGCTTTTTACACAGTTTTTAGGACTTTTGGGGTTTATATTGGGGATAATTATTTGCCTTATTGTAATGGCTACCACAAAAACTCTTTCCGGCAGATGTTATCTATACCCAATTATACCTTTTAATCTAAAAGCTTTTTGTCAGCTTTTTTTGCGCCCAACTATAAAAAACAACCATTAACTTGGTACTACAAACGGTATGCCGAAATAATCGGTAAGCGATGCAACAACATTTGCCGCTATTGCCTCTATGTTGTCGCGTATCCATACCGCATCCTCATAATTGTCATGGTAAGCAAATTCAATAAGCACGCCGGGTGCGCGGGTGCGCCTAACTTCACCCAAAGAAGTGGTTGGTATTGCGCGCACCAAATCAGGCAACGGATAAATCAATTTTAAGTTATTGGCAATAATTTCTGCCGCGCGTTGCCCACGCACACTTGTAGGGTAATAATATACCTCTGAACCGCGTCTGGTGCCGTCACCGTCGCCGGTAGCATTAGAATGCAACGCTAAATGCAAATCATAATTTCCCATATTAGATGCCGCTATCGACGAAGCCGCCGTCATATCGGGTGTATTACGCGTAAATGATATTCCGCTTGCATATAAATACGGCTCCATCGCATCAGCAATCAAATTCATATAATACTCTTCATTACCGCCTATAATATACGGATTAAATTCTTGTGTAGACGGACTCAAATAAATACTTGGCATAAAAAACTCCCCTTTGCAAAATATTATGCAAAAGGGAGTTTTTTTATGTTTTATATTATTTTAAATATTTGTTAACTGCCTTTCTTACTACCGAAGAAAACCAGCAGTAAAGTGCCTCGCCCAGCTCTTGAAAAATAGGGTCCCCGTCATGCGAACACAACATCGCAAAGGTCTGTCCTATGCGCCTGTCAACCTCTGAACCGCGTCTAAATGCAAGATAATAAAATGAAAAAGCGCCTGTATCAGATGAGGTTTTATAAATTTCAGAACTATAACTGTTCAAAGTATCAAGAAAGCTCTTTTGAGCAATACCGACAAGTGTATCATCAGCAATATATTGCTCAAAACCCACCGTTGCGGTAAATGACAGTAATAACCGCCTTTGCAGCAACATATCGTAGTCGCGAAATTCATCATCGACAGAAATTTCGGCATCGGCAATAAAGCTTTCGGCTACCGCCTTACCCACAGTTTTTGCACCGTTTATTTGTTCGTTAGTTACAACTGAGCTTTGTACCGTAGTTTTTTTGTTTCGAAATATATCTTCAGACGGTTTATCGCCCGCAATTTTTATATCTAAATCATCTGTCTTCAATTTTAATCACCTGCTTTGAGTAAAATTGTTTTTAGGCTGATTTAAAATCAAGCCCGCCATCTTAAACCTGTCCGTTTTTATAAGCCTTTAATGCGCAGGCCAATTGAGCCGGACATGAAGTGTTTTTAAATCCGCATTTTATATTTTCAAGCTTTGTTATAATATCGTCAACCGACATGCCCTTTACCAACTCGCCGATGCCTTTTAAATTACCGTTACAACCGCCTAAAAAAGACACATTTTTAACAATATCATTTTCAACCTCAATATCAATGCTTCTTGAGCAAACTCCACTTGTTGTATATGTAAATTTCATAGTAAATATTCCCTTTCGTAAAAATTTAATACACTATCTTTCTTTAAACTTATTGCTTCTAACAGGGTGGCGCAGCTTACGAAGCGCCTTTGCTTCTATCTGACGGATACGCTCACGCGTAACATTAAACTCAGAGCCAACCTCTTCTAAAGTGTGGCATCTTCCGTCTTTAAGGCCAAAACGCAATCTAATTACAGCTTCTTCACGGGCAGAAAGTGTATGAAGCACATTGTCAATATCTTCATTAGTTATGGTTTTAAGCGCCGCATCATCGGGCGCTAAAGCATCTTCGTCGCGAATAAAGTCCATAAGACGAGAATCTTCTTCAGGACCTATTGGTGTTTCCATAGAAACAGGTTCTTGGGCTACACGCATAATTTCGCGCACGCGTTCAACAGATAAATCCATTTTTTCAGCGATGAGTTCTTCGCTTGGTTCATATCCATTTTCATGAAGCAGCTGACTTTGCACCTTTTTTAGTCGATTTATGGTTTCAACCATATGAACAGGTATTCTGATAGTTCTTGCCTGATCAGCAATAGCGCGTGTTATAGCCTGTCTTATCCACCATGTAGCATAGGTAGAAAATTTAAAGCCTTTAGTGTAATCAAACTTGTCTACCGCTTTAATAAGACCTACATTGCCCTCTTGAATGAGGTCAAGAAAATACATTCCTCTGCCTACATATTTCTTTGCAATACTTACAACAAGGCGCAAGTTTGCTTCGGTAAGGCGCTTTTTAGCGTATTCATCACCCTCGGCTATTTTAATAGCAAGTTCAACTTCTTCTTTTGAAGAAAGCAACGGTACTCTACCAATTTCACGAAGATAAACCTTAACGGGGTCATCAAGCGACATATTTTCTATAGTAAGGTCATCATTGAGACTGTCAAGGTCAACCTCTTCAAGCTTGAGTTCATCCTCAGTGGGTTCTTCATCAAAATCGCGTTCAAGAACATCGGGGTCAGAAAGCAGCCCCTCAATGTCATCGGGAGCGTTTTCAATATCGTCAATGGTATCTCTTTTTTCCTCTTCTTCCAGAAGTTCATCTGCTTGTCTTTCAAGCTCTTCAGCCGTCTTTTGTTCATTTTTAATATCTGCCATTTTTTAGTTCCCCTTTTGTTTTGATTCTATTATTCTTTTTAGGCTATCAGCCCAATCATCCACAGACATATTTTTTACATCGCCTGATTTTTTTCGTATTCCCTCATCTAATATTACCTTAATACTGTCTTTTAATACAACCAAAGCATTTTTATCGCCTTTTTCGCTGTTTACAAGAGATGCAAGATACCCCATTTCAGCAGGCGAAAGCATTTCTCCAAAATTAGATAAATCAGGATTTCTGCCCTCGGATATACATTCGCATACGGCTTTATATATTCTGCGGTTTACCGAAGTTATAATATCATCAGGTTTTAATCGTTCAAATGCGGTTTCGTAAAAATCGGGGTGCTGCAAAAGTATTGCAATCACCGTTTCCTCTGCCGCAGCTGCCGCAGGATAGTAGCGCCTTTCGGGATTTACATCTGCTTTATCAAATTTAGGATGTACTATTTCTTCAAACTCGCGCCTTTCGCGGCGGCGACTGTTTGTTTTTCGTATTTCGCTAACCTTATCTTGCAGTGCTGTACGCGAAACACCATATTTTTCAGATAATCTGCCTATATATAAATCGCGTGTCACAACATCGTTTGATTCTGATATAATTTTTGCGGCTTTAGAAAGGTATTGCAGTTTGCCGTCATCTTGGTTTACATCAATGCCCTCAACAGCAGTAAGCAGTTTGTATTCAATTTCACTGACCGCACCTTCAAGCAGCGCCTTAAACCGCGCGGCACCGTGCTTTTTTATGAATTCATCGGGGTCTTTGCCGTCAGGCACCACAACAACCCTTACTTCAAGCCCTGTGTTCTGCAAAATCTCACCCGCGCGTTTTACCGCCTTTTGACCTGCGGCATCACTGTCAAGCATAAGAACAATCTCTTTAGTGTAGCGTGACAACAGTTTAGCCTGCTCTGCAGTAAACGATGTACCAAGCGCGGCAACAGTATTTTCAAAACCCGCTTGATGCAGAGATATAACATCCATATTACCCTCTACAAGAATTATGCGCTCATCACAGTGATTTTTTGCAAAATTCATTGCAAATAAATTTTCACTCTTTTTATAAACAGGCGTGTCAGAGGTGTTTACATACTTACCGCCCGCCTTATCATCACCGGGCATTGCGCGCCCGCTAAAGCCTATCACCTTGCCGCGTATATTTATTATAGGAAACATAACGCGTTTTCTAAATCGGTCATAATAACTGCCGCGCTGACTTTTACCTATTACATTTGCCTGCAGCATATCGGGTATGCTGTAACCCAAACTTTTAAGATGTTGTATAAGTGAATCCCAACTGTCGGGTGCGGCACCCAGTCCAAAGTGCTTTATTGTAGAAATTGAAAGCCCGCGCCCTACAAGATAATCAAGTGCCCATTTGCCCTGCGGCGACATTAAATATGTATGATAAAATTTAGCAGTTTCGCGATTTATTTCAAATATAGTATTTTTTAACCGCTGCATCGAATCATCATAGCCGTCTTGCGGTAAATCTATTCCGCTGCGCTCGGCAAGCAGTTTTACAGCCTCGATATAATCAAGATTTTCAATTAATTTCACAAAACTGAAAACATCACCGCCGACACCGCAGCCAAAGCAGTAAAAAGAACCGTTTTCAGGGTAAACCGTAAAAGAAGGTGTTTTTTCATTATGAAAAGGACAAAGCCCAACAAGATTTTTTCCCCTGCGTTTTAAACTGACATAGGGTGCCATAACCGTTTCGATATCATTACGGTATTTAATTTCATTTATAATTTCTTCGGGTATTGCCATTTTTTACACCTTCCCTTCTTTTATATTTTAATCTATTTATACTTCCACTCTTTAGGTATGTATATATTTGAATATGTTGCAATTGCAAAATGGTCGGTCATGCCCGCAATATAGTCGGCGGCGGCTCGTTCTATTCCCTCGCGTTTGCGTATTTCGTTATATTCATTGTCAAGCTTATCAGGATTTTTTATTAAATAATCATATATACCGCTGACAATGCCGTAAACTTTGGTTTCTTCATGTTTTACTACAGGATTGCGATATACTGCATCAAATAAAAAGTTATGCAACTGCTCATAGGCACTAGCAGTAACACTATCCATTTTTACATCGTCTTTTTCGGTGTTTGCCACAACCGAT
>JBJFGD010000039.1:0-2621 GCA_051892355.1 Acutalibacteraceae bacterium
TTCACCCGAGGCAACTTTGCATGCAGCGTCAATAATATATTTTGCTCTAAACCCTGAACGAATAGGTGCTAAATCTTCTGCTGTGAGTGTAGCAATTTTTTTGGCAGACGGAAAGGCATAACCGTTTGCCGCTTTTTCGCCAAAATTTTCACATAGTCTTTCAATAATACCTTTAATACGCGGAATATTATTATTTTGTGATATTATAAACGAGCACAGCGCTTCCCATGGGTCTTGATTTAAAATTCTGATGCCATGACTATAATTTGCCGCAATTTTTACCGTTTCATTACTGCTAACATTTTGTATAATATTTGCGTAGTCGCGGTCAAGGTCGAAATAATGGCGCCAAAAGGTTTCAAAATCGTCTTTGTTTGAGCCTGTAATTATAATAGCACCGTCTTTTTCGAAAAGTTCAATATATTTACCTGCTGCAATACCGTGCCAAATACCGTTTTCATTTTGCGACCAACGAAATGCCTGACCGCAGTCAAGTGTTTGAGCAAGGTCAAAATTTGCAACATTTTCTATATAAATTTTGTCATCAATAAATTTTACATCATTCATATTGACACCTCTATTTACAATTATACGATTTTTATGGTATAATGCAAGCATCAATATTGCTAAAGGTGTGTTTTTATGCGTGATGATATTTGTACCATTCCCGTGTCAGAGGTTTTTGAGTTGCAAGACGGCTGTCCTATTTGCCGCATGAAAAAAACGGTTGAAGAGCATTTAATAACCTATATTTTAGGCGATGCTATGATGGAGCCGGATGTAAGAATAGAGACCAATAAAGTTGGATTTTGTTCTGAACATTATGACAAAATGATGCTTCACCGGGGCAGACTTCAATTAGCTCTTATGCTTGAAACGCATATTAAAGAGATAGGTGAAGAAATATTTAATAAAAAACTTTTTAACTCTGCTGATAAAAAGGCTGATAAAGCAAAAAAAGTAATCGATAGCTGCTTCATCTGCAACAAGGTAAATTGGGGTATGGAGCGTATGATAGAAACTGTTTACCGCTGTTACGAAAAAGAAAGCGAATTTCGCACTCTTTTTAACTCACAGCCGCAGTTTTGCCTTCACCACTTTGAAATTTTAGCAAAGGGCGCAAATAAAAAAAGTATGCCAAAATACCACAGTGAATTTAAAGAAAATCTTACACATATAACAGCAAATTATGTAAATTCTTTAGGTGAAGATATTACCAAATTCTGTTCTATGTATGATTACAGAAATGCAGGCAGTAAAGATTGGGGCAATTCGGCAGATTCTGTTGAACGCGCTGTGGCATTTCTTTCGGGCAAAATTTAATTTACATAATGCAACAAAATAATCTGTTTATGCAACCTAATGTTAATAATTTTTCGCTTGTTTAAACGCTGTTTTTAAACTTTTCCACCGAGTTTTCCACATTTTTATGTTAACTTGAATATACTAGTTACTATTTGCCTAAAATATTCATAAGACTATTAAGAGGTGAAAATTGTATGGTAAAAGGTGTAAATAAAACAGTTATAGAGATTAACAATACAGGTAGTAAAGTTTTTGACAGAATAGTTTTTTATGTCAGTCCTTCATGTGGTAATTTAAGCACAAAAAATTTGAACAAAGCAATAAAAAACTTTACTTTAGGGCTTGATGAAAGGGCAGGCAGGGGGTATACATCCTTAAGAAAGCGCAGGCTTAATCGGCGCAGAATTTTGATTTGCATTACGGTAGGTGCGGTACTGCTTGCGGCAGGGGTTACATTGGCACTGATTTTGTGAATATATTGTAAAAAAGCGAGTAGCAGTTAAACGCTTCTTGCTTTTTTTGTTTTTTTGATGTAATATATAAAACATAACACTTTGTCAATATGAGGTATATTATGAAAAACACTTTTAAAATGGGTTTCAGTTTGTCGGGAAGTATTATTGTAGCGGCAGTATTGAGCTTTTTTCTGTGTATATCAATTAATGTTATATTTACGGCTGTTTTCACCGAATATATAGGTTATGACGCATACGGATATATAAATGAAGATGACGATGCAGAGTTGCTTTATACATATAACTATGATGACGGTGATGATACTAAAAGGTCTGAATATGAAGAGCAGGGGTATACAATAGTTGAGCATAAAAACCGTTCAACCCTTTCGGGTGCTCCAAAAACTTCTTTTCTTATATTAACACAGATAATATCTATGATAATAGTTTTCTCTTTTGCAAGCAGTTCGGTTTATAAGCAGGGATTTAAAGATTCAAATCTTGTGCGTACAGGGCATATAAAAAAAGATGTTTTAAAAGGATTAAAAATAGGTATTATAGGTAATATACCGTTTTTTGTGCTGTTTGTATTGCTGATATTCCTGGCATTAGGTCTTGCGCCAAACTTCCGCACGGTGTGGTATGCATTGCTTAACAGCCACTACTATTCTGTTATACTGTTGGTAATGGGCGGCGCAGATACCGCTGCATCACTTAATATATGGCAATTTGTTTTGTTATTTATAATACAGCTTATTGTTCCCGTAATTTCAGGTGTGGCATATATTTTAGGCTTTAAAGAAATAAATCCTTTTGAAAAATTAGTATATAAAAAAGCAGGTGAATAAATATGGCAGGATT
>JBJFGD010000039.1:2721-5593 GCA_051892355.1 Acutalibacteraceae bacterium
GAAAAAATTTAAAGCAATCTTTAGCAGTAGGTATAATAAATACCGTTATCAGCGTAATACTCGGTTTGGCTATATATATGTATTATAATTCGTATATTAATCCCGAAACACAAAGCATTTTTAATTTGGTTGGTTTTGCTATAAGTTTTTCAATGACATTAATATTTGCCATGATGAATTTTTATATTTACACACTGATGATAACATTTGATTTCAGTCTTAAAACGCTGTATAAAAACAGTTTTAAGTTTGTATGTATAAAAATTTGGAAAAACTTGCTGTGCGGAATAATAATTCTTGCAGTATATGCGATATATATTTTAATCGGTTTAGCCTTCTTTGACCCGCGCGTATGGATTATAGAGCTGATAATATTTGTGCTTACTGTTCCTGCGTTTAAGTTTTTGCTTATACAGTTCTTTACATTTGGCAGCATTAAAAAGCATATAATTGACCCATATTATGAAGAACATCCCGATGCAGATATAGAAAAGCGCCGCAATTTAGGACTTGATGTGCCTGATGACGGCAAATACGATGATATGTCATGGGAATAAATTAAGCGTTTATTTGAATTTATACATTTGTGAAGTTTATAATAAAATCAAATATTCGAATACTTCCGTCAGAAAATTCAATTGCTTTTTTATACTCACCGAATGCGGTTTGCACTGTGTTTTCATAAGCTAAGGCAACACCCATAAAGCCAAAAATAAGGCATAGAATAAGTACAGAGCTTATATAAAATGTTCTAAAATATAATTTTGTATTCCTTTTCATAGTTTTGTTCCTTTATAATGTATTAAAAAGACTTATAAGTGCGTTAGCGAGTAGCTCGGCAGAGTATTTTGCCTCATCTATAGTATTGCCATCGGTGCCTATTTCTATAAGCACGGACCCTGTTGTTAGGCTTTCATTATAGTTTTTTGACATAAAGTGAATTGAACGCGCTAATGACGGATACATAACTTCTACTGTTTGTTGTATTTTGGTTGCTAGTTTAAGATTTTCTTTCCAATTAGGAAAGTTTGTAACATTTCCGCTTTGCGAACCCATAACCAACATTATTTGAGCTGCTTTTTTGCCGTCAATTTCAGTAGTAACCTTTACTTTATCGGTATCATTAGCGGTTATAGCATCGCGGTGTAAATCTATTACAATTTTAATGCCGGGGTATTTTTCGGTGTAGCTGCATATAGTTTCTGCGGCACGGCTATAGCTTTCGTTATAAGACGGGTAGTCATGTGCGGTGGTGTCATGTATGGTGTTTATACCTGCAGCATTTAGTTTGTCTGCTACTATTTTTCCTAAAGCTACCATATTGTATTCGTTGTCGGTGGTTCGTGTTAAATCGGCATTAGTATAGTAATCCCGTTCTTCACGAAGATAACTTTCGGTGGCGTGTGTGTGCACTATAAGCACTTGAGGTTGGCTGTTTTTTTCTATTGTGTAACCTAATTTTGCGTTTACAAATTCTTTTAAATTTATGTCAAGGTCTGTGTTGTTTTTTAGATATACATTGTTATAAGATGTATTTGCTGTGTAAGGTGAAATAAATCGTTCAATTACAGCACCTTGCACTGTGTTAGTTGCGGATACGGCTACCAGGTCGGTATCCGCATTGTTGTTTTGCGCGGTTGATTGTTCGCTTGCAATCTCGGTTTGATTTTCTGTTTCGTCTTTTGGCGAGTTTGTACTTAATTCAGTTGAAGTGTTTTGTGCAGCAGGTTGAATAAATACGGTTTTATATTCTGTTTTAAACAGGCTTGTATAACTGCCGTATGATATTATAATTGCGCAACACAGTGCCGCTGCACAAAATCTTATTATTGCAGAGGTATTGTCCATACCGTTAATCATCATCCTTAAAGCAGAATATATCTACTTTAAAATTTATGATATCGGTACATTTTTTATGTCAAACTTTCTATAATAGAAATATCAAGTGACGGTTGTAAAAATATATTCAGCGCACGAGATAGCACAGCGGCAGATTTTTCTACAAGCAGGTCAATTTCTTTAGGCGTTACCATCATATTTTCTTTTAAAATACCTTCACCGCGAAATAGTCCGTTTGCATCAATAACAGTTGGAATACCGACCGCAATTACGGGTATACCCACTGTTTTAAGGCTTAATTCACGGCGTGAATTGTTTACACCGGCACCGGGGCAGATGCCGCTGTCAGAAAGCTGCACCGTGCGGCAAAGCCTATGCGGACTGCGAGCCGCCAAGGCATCAACTGCAATTATTACAGACGGGTTAATTTCTTTTGCGGTAGAGGCAATTATATCATAGGTTTCAATACCTGTTTTACCTAAAACACCCGGCACCAAGCAAGATACCTCTTGAAGCCCTTCAAGCCCTAAAGTGCGTTTTAAATCGCTGTTTAAATGACGCGTAGCAAGCACGCCGTCGGCTGTAAAGGGCCCAAGCGCATCGGGGGTGATGTCTGTGTTGCCAAGACCGACTACAAGCACGCTTTTCCATTTTTTTGGAATTAAATTTTCAAGTGCTTTAACGGTGGCATTTATCAAATCTTCGGTATCACATATGCGGTCAAGTCGTTCAAATTCTACAGTGCAATAGGTGCCTTTAGGCTTGCCTAAAATTTTTGAAGCAGAATCTTCGCAAATTTTTACGGTAGAAATTACGGTAGAGCCTATTTTTTCTTCGTGAGTTTTAATACCGTTTAAATTTTCAGCGTTTTGTTCCTGTTGTTCAGCAATAAGGTCTGTTCTTATATTCATATTTTTCACCACAAAATTATCTTGCCCAAATATTAAAAAACTCTGCTTAAAAAAGCAGAGTTTTGTGTTAATGCCTTTAGGCTGGGTTGCGCAAAGAGCAACCCAAACAACCACCCGCTATG
>JBJFGD010000040.1:0-5533 GCA_051892355.1 Acutalibacteraceae bacterium
GTATTGGGTGTAAGCGCATTACCTGTATTAGCTTCAGCCTGGACCAAAAAAGATAAAGCTTTAATAAAGCGCAACATAGAATCGCCAATTAAGTTTACAGCGCTTATTTCAATGCCGGCAGGATTTGGATTTTTATTTATGGGCAATGAAATAATGGGACTTGTTTATAACACTACCGCATCACATGAGATAGGCGGTACAATGTTGCGGATTTATGGTTTAGCGGCAATGTTTGCAGGTCTTGCAATACCTATGACAAGTATGCTTCAATCAATTGGAAAAGAAAAAATATCTTTGCGTAATGTAGCGATTGGCGCAGTGATTAAGGTTATAGTTAACTTTATATTTGTAGGTATACCTACAATAAATATTCAAGGTGCTGCAATCGGTACATTTGTATCTTATTTATTTATTTTTATCGCAAATCTTTTATCTATTATTAAATACACAGGTGTTAAACCCAATATCTACAAAACTATTCTAAAACCATTTATAGCGGCTCTTTGTTGTGGGCTTTCTACCTTGATTTTGAATTTAAGTTCTATGGGCAAAATCGGAACAGTTTTAGAAATTGCGGTGGCGGCTGTTGTATATCTTGCAGTACTTGTAATAATTAATACATTTGAACCCGATGATGTTTTATCGCTTCCAAAGGGTGAAAAAATGTTAAAAGTGTTTACGAAGTTTAAAATCATTAGATAATTGCAGCAAAATGCACAAAATCTTTTTATTAAATTTAACAGTTTTTAATAAATATATTAAAATTAGTTGATTTTTTAAAAAGATATGATAAAATTATAAAAGACGCTTAAAGATTTTTAAGCGCGTGTTGTTTTAGTGTGTAAACACTTAAAGAAAAGCAAAAAATTAGGAGGGTTCAAATAATGAACAAAACAGAATTAGTAGCATCAGTTGCAGAGAAAGCAGGTCTTTCTAAAAAAGATGCAGAAAAAGCAGTAGCAGCAGTAATTGATTCAGTAGTAGATACTCTTAAGGCTGGCGACAAGGTTCAGCTCGTTGGTTTCGGTACTTTTGAAGTTAAAGAACGCGCTGCAAGAACAGGTATCAATCCTCTTACTAAAGAGAAGATTAATATCGCAGCTTCTAAGACTCCCGCTTTCAAAGCAGGTAAGGCTTTAAAAGACGCTATTAAGTAATTTAGATTTACTTGAATTGAGCCACCTTATACTGGTGGCTCATAATTTTTGAAAAGGATTTTTATGAGATTAGATAAGTATTTGAAAGTATCACGCATTATTAAGCGCCGCACCGTTGCAAACGAAGCCTGTGATGCAGGTCGCGTTACCGTAAACGGAAAAACAGCGCGCGCTTCGCTTGATATTAAGGTTAATGATATTATAGAAGTATCTTTTGGTACAAGAAATGTTAAACTTCAGGTTACTGCTGTTAATGATACGGTTCGCAAAGATGATGCGGCGATGCTTTATAAAATAATAGAATAAGAAAAGCACCTCACAAATATATATTAGTGAGGTGTTTTGTTTTGGAAGAAAACTCAAATGTATATCAGAATATTATAATTGAAAGCAGAAAAAAACTTAATATATCGGGCGTAAAGGATGTAACATCTTTTGATGATGAAACAATATTGCTTGACACCAAGCTCGGAAAAATGACCGTAAAAGGCGAAAACTTACACATAGAAAATTTTAATACTGAAACAGGTGACCTTATGGCTACGGGGCAAATTCACGCAGTTGTTTATATGTCTGACGGCAAGTCTTCGGGTGGGTTTATCTCACGAATTTTCAGATAATATGTGGGAAATAAATGTAGGCAATCAGTTTTTAACCTTTGTCTATTCGCTTATATTAGGCGGACTGTTATGCCTTAGTTATGATTTTATAAGAGCGATTAGAAAGTCGGGTTTTAATTCTTTTATCGCAGTATTTTTTACAGATATTATATTTTGGATAATAAGCGCTTTTGTAACATTCATTTTCTTGATATCTCGTACTAACGGTGAAATAAGGGGCTATGTCATTTTTGGTGAGCTTGTGGGTTTTATACTGTTTCGGATTACTATTTCAAAATTTATATTTTATTTTTTTACAGTAATTTTTAAATTGATTATAAAATGTCATAGCAAAATTGCCATAATTTTTGATGCGATTTATAAAAAAACAGCGGATATATTTTCTAAAATACGGGCATTAACGGTTAAATTTTTAAAAAGTGCATTAAAAAGTATCAAAAAACTCTTGAAAATTAGGCATAAGGTGTTGTATACTAATAAAAATAATGCTGATGCGGAGTATGTTTTAAATGAAACAAAAACCTAAACGGAAAAAAAGCGTTATAGTACGGCTTATAGTTCTGGGTGTAGCTATATATATGGTGGCAACTCTTATAGGTCTTGGCAATGAACTTGCCGACAGCCGTGCGCAGCTTGCAGAATATGAAAAGCAGCGCGATTTAGAAAAAATGCAGATAGAAGAACTTAAAGCGTTGCTTGACAGCGATTCGCATTCTGCAATAATAGAAAAAGCTGCCAGAGAAAGACTTGGGTATGTTTATTCTAATGAAGAAATATATATTGATATTTCAGGCAATTAGGGGGACTTTTTAAATTTATGGAGTTTAAGGTCGGCGACATTGTTGAAGGCAAAATTACGGCAATTACTTCTTTTGGTGTTTTTGCAGACATTGGAAACGGTAAGTCGGGCATGGTGCATATCTCAGAAGTAGCAAAAGAGTATGTTAACGATATAAACGATCATGTTAAAGAAAATGATGTCGTTAAAATGAAAATTTTAAGCATTGGCGAAGACGGTAAAATTTCACTTAGCATAAAGCGTGCGCTGCCACCCGAAAAAAAAGCTTTCAATGAGGCAGGGCGCCGTGATCGCAAAATCAGCACACCTAAACGACAGGTAATAGATCCTACATACATATGGGCTCCGCAAAAAAGCGATGCCTCAAGTTTTGAGGAAATGATGAATAGATTTAAGCAAACCAGCGATGATAAATTTTCTGACCTCAAACGAAAAAATCCCGAAGCAAATCGTACAAAGCGCGGTAATGGAGTAAGATAAATTTACGGGCAGATTCCAACATATTAACATGGCGGAAACTGCTCTTTTTTTAAGAATTTTAAAATTGGTGATTTAATGAGAGAAATAAATGTATCTGTAATAACCGAAACAATTGAAAAACTTTGTATTAAAGCTAATAAGCAATTGCCAAATGATATAGCAGATTGCTTACATAACTGTGTTTTAAATGAAACAAATCCATTAGGAGCCAGTGTGCTTTGTGATTTAGAAAAAAACCTTGAGGCAGCAAAGCGTTATGATATACCCATATGTCAAGATACGGGAATGGCAGTAATTTTTTTGGAAATAGGACAGGATGTTCATATTACAGGAGGCCTTTTAACCGATGCAGTAAATGAAGGCGTAAGGCGTGGCTATATAAACGGACTGCTTAGAAAATCGGTTGTAGCCGACCCATTAAACCGTGTAAATACCGGCGACAATACACCTGCTGTAATTCACACAAATATAGTGCAGGGCGATAAAATTAAAATTACCGTGGCACCCAAAGGCTTTGGCAGTGAAAATATGAGCGGTATGCGTATGCTTACCCCTTCACACGGCAGGCAGGGTGTTGTTGATGCTATTCTTGATATTGTAAAAGCGGCATCAAATAACCCATGTCCACCAATGGTTGTTGGCGTTGGTATAGGCGGTGACTTTGAACAGTGTGCATATCTTGCTAAAAAAGCGCTTTGCCGCAGTACAGATATAAGACACAGCAATCCGTTTTATGCAGAACTTGAAAGCGAATTGCTTGAAAAAATCAATCAGTTAGATATAGGTCCGCAGGGCTTTGGCGGAATTACCACCGCGTTTGCCGTAAATATTGAAACTGCGCCTACACACATAGCAGGGTTACCGGTTGCGGTAAACATAGGTTGCCATGTAACCCGTCACACTTCTACGGAGATATAAAAATATGGAAAATATAAAATTGGTAGCACCGTGTCTTTTTGGTGTAGAAAGTGTTGCCGCCGATGAATTTCGCCGTATGGGTTTTGAAAATGTTACGGCTGAAAACGGCAGAGTATTGCTTGAAGGCGATATCAATATGCTTGCTCGCGCAAATATAAATTCACGATTTGCCGAACGCATACTTATAAATGTAGGTCAGTTCACCGCTACCACCTTTACAGAGCTTTTTGATGGCGTAAAGACTCTCCCTTGGGAAAATTACATAGGTAAAAATGATGCTTTTCCGGTAAACGGTTCAAGTATAAATTCAGTTCTTTACAGCATACCTGACTGTCAGTCGATTATAAAAAAAGCAGTGGTTGACAGGCTTTCTTCAAAATATAAAATAAGTTGGTTTGAAGAAACAGGTGCTGAACATAAAATACGCTTTACAATAATCAAAGATAATGTTACCGTTATGATTGATACTTCGGGTGAGGGTCTTCACAAACGCGGTTACAGGCGTAATTCTAACGATGCTCCGCTGAAAGAAACTTTAGGTGCTGCCATGTGCGATTTGGCGCGCATTTTTCCTGATACACACATCTATGACCCATTTTGCGGCAGCGGTACATTGCTTATAGAATCAGCGCTTATGGCTACTAAAACAGCGCCCGGTCTTCGCCGCTTTTTTGCTGCGGAAAGATTTGATTTTATACCCAATACCGTTTGGCAGCACGAGCGTATGCGAGCTCAAGATTTAATACTTAAAAATATTGATTTTAAAGCACAAGGTTATGACATAGACCCTTCGTGTGTAGAGCTTACGCTTGCCAATGCTAAAAAAGCGGGTGTTGAAAAATATGTTAAAGCAGCAGTAGGCGATATACGCGATTTTAATACTCCTAATGAAAGATTGCTGGTCATTACAAACCCACCTTACGGCGAACGGCTGCTCGATGTGGCAGAAGCCGAAAAACTTTATAAAATAATGGGCGAACATTTTGATATGAGCCCCGGTAAAAAATATTTTATAATCAGCCCTCACGATGAATTTGAAAAGCACTTTGGTAAAACCGCAGACAAAAGGCGCAAGCTTTATAATGGAATGATAAAGTGTCAGTTGTTTATGTATTTTAAAAATAAAGGAATATAAATAATAAATAATAAAGGAATATAAATAATGAGATATGTTTTTTATATTAATCCCACCGCCGGTAAGGGCAACACTCAAAATGGTATAATCGATTCTATTAAAAGCTATTTTAAAGATAAGACAGAAGATTTTAAAATACATATAACAAGCTCTGTAGGCGATGCGCTTTATTCAGCTAAATGCGAGGCAGAAACAGGCGACAGAATTCGTATGTTTGCATGCGGAGGCGAGGGAACGGTTTTTGAAGTGCTTAACGGCATAATAGGATATGACAATGTAGACCTCGGCGTTATACCCTGCGGATCGGCAAATGACTTTTTAAAGTTTTTTAATTCACGAAAAAATTTCTTAGACATTTCCGAACAGATAGACGGTACGGCTGTAGAAATGGATTTAATTAAGGCGGGCGATAAATATTGCCTTA
>JBJFGD010000041.1:0-5505 GCA_051892355.1 Acutalibacteraceae bacterium
TAAAGAACGGATCACCCGATTCAATAAACCTGCGATATGTTTGCTCTGATCGCACAAAATCTATTTGCGGTATTTTTGATGTATCTCGCGATTTAGATTCATAATGATAAAGCTTAACTCTTGAATTATATAGCACATTAAGACCGTTATCGTAAGCTCTAATACATATTTCAACATCGCTGCCGCAAACAATAAAAGATTCATCAAACATGCCTATTTTTTCAATGGTTTTCTTTGAAATTGCCATACAAGCGCCCGTAACAGCTAATACATCACGGTTTATCAGAGGTGAGACAAACTTGTCCGCAGCATGTATTTGCGGCATTCCGGCATAAATATGATCTGCCCAACCGTTCATTCCTACAACAACACCCGCATGCTGAATAGTTTCATCTTCAAACAACAACAGCCCGCCTACAACACCTATGTCATCTCGCAAAGCATTTTCAGCCAAACGCTCAATCCAATCAGGTGAAATAACAACAGTGTCATTGTTAAGAAAAATATAAACCTCACCGTTACTGTTTTTAATACCGAAATTATTAAGTTTAGACCAATTGAATTCAAAAAAAGCATCTATAACCCTTACGCGTGAATCAAGCTTTTGTAACCGTTCAAAAGCATCAAAGCTTTCGGGCTTTTCAGAATTATTATCAAGAATCAAAACTTCATAATTCTTATAGGTTGATTTTTCAAGTATGCTGTGAACACAATCCTCTAAAAGATCGGTATGATCCTTTGTAGGTATTATAATAGAAACTAATGGATTGTTTTTAAGCGTATCAAATCTGGCATCAAACACAAACAGATAATCGCTGTCCTCGGCATGAGCAATATCCCCGTATCTTCGTTTTAAATGCGCATCAAGTGCCCCTTTACCCGCATCATGTGCATAAGGCTTTGAATCCGGATTAACCGATGTAGAGGTTTCGGTTTCTCGCCACGAATATAAAATGTCAGGAATATGATAAATATTATCAGTATGTTCGGTAAGCCTAAGCATTAAATCATAATCTTGACTGCCACTGAATTTATCGTCAAGACCACCAACCTTGTCAAATAACTCTGCTTTAAAGCATAAAAGATGACAGATATACATTTGTGAATAAAGCAGATCGCGGTTAAAATCAGGTTTAAAGAAAGGCGTTTTACGCTTTCCGTCCTTTATATGGTCTTCATCACTGTAAATAACATCGGGGTTATGAGTGTTTATTGCTTTTGCCATAGAGTAAAGAGCGTGCTTTATAAGCAAATCATCGTGATCAAGCAAAGCAATATAATCGCCAGTTGCCATTTCGCGACATTTATTAGTATTGCCTGATATTCCCAAATTTTCTTTTAGCTTTTCAACCTTAACTCTATTATCTTTATCGGCATATGATTTTGCCGTTTTATATACATAGGCATGTTTATTATCACTTGCATCTGCTAAGCAAAGTTCAAAATTAGTATATGTCTGATTAAGACATGACTCTATCATTTCGCAAAGCATTTTCTTATCTGTATTATAAAGCGGAACCAAAATACTTATCAGCGGTTCTTTTTCAAGCTTTTCAATATTTTCTGTACGAGTAATACTCTTTTCAACCCATGCATCATAACCCAAAGCGGAAATTTTAATATTACGCAAATTTTTTATTTTGCGCAATAAATTTAAAAACTTTCGGCCTGCACGCAAAATAAAAGACGGTACAAACAACTTAATAAAGGCCTTTGCTATCTTTCGTCTACCCAATGTATGAGGTGCGGCAACCAAGCCATTTGCATAAGCAAGGGTATCATAATAAAGCTTTACAGCTTCATTGTACGAATTTTGGCACTTTTCTAATTGAGCAGTAAGATTTGTTTTATCTGTTTCAAGTAATTCTCTATTTTTCAATAGATCCTGTAATTGAATTTCAAGATTATATTTTTCTTTATATAGTGTATCTCTAACTTCTTTAAGTGCTGTTATCTCTTTATTATGATAATCGGCTATATCATTCAGTTGTTTGATGGTATTATTTTGCTGATTTATTATATTTTCCTTATTTGCGATAAAATTATTTATTTCCACATCAGGATTAAACCTATGACAATATAGATAATACGCTATTGTTCTATCATATACCGAATTCAAAAATTCTTCTTCTTGTTTGTTATATTGCTCTAAACGCTTTTCATCAAAACCTAATCGAGCATATGTTTGTTTCATTAAATCTTGGTTTTCAAAATGCGCAAAAAAATCATTTAGTGCCCTATACAAAATATATCCCGCAGTAACATTTTCGGCGCTCCATTCCTGATCAAAAAATGTTAAACGCGTTCCGTCAATAAAGCAATTAGAAAAAATCATATCAATAGATGCCGCTTTAAAAACGGTATCTATTCCATCTATTGAAAATGTTTCAGAAGATTTAAGTATATTTTCAAAGAATAAATCAATAAGTGCAAAATATTCAGATTTATCATCCTTCTCGGATGCCGCCTTAATCACCTGTTGAAAATCAGGCAAAGTAATATATTCACTTACTATTCCTCTATCGGTAAGTTTTTCGGGTAAAACATTTATCTGAGAATTCAATAAATCTACACAGTTTTTATGCGCCGCTTTAATATGTTCAATTGAATAATTTGAGGTCGGCGCTTTTAATACGGTGCCATTATTAAAAATACAAGTTACAATTCTATATTCTTTTTTACGGTCATAGGTATAAAAAGCCGCGTTTAATTTGACCTCGTTTTTATCGGGTTGCGCACAACAAGCCTCTACTAAAAAAGAATTAGAAAAAAACGGAAATACATCATTTTCAGCTATATCACCTATAATTTTTCTTTCTTCAGCAGTAAAAAACTGAGTATTAAGATAAAAATCTTTGGTTTTTGAAGCATTTAATTTGTTCGGCAAATACCTATCTGAATAAATAGTTTGCGGTAATTTATAATCAGGGTAAGGATAGTAAAAATCAGTATTTTTATAACCTGATGCATTAAGCAAATTTATCAATTCGGTCTTACTAAAGGTTTTTACAAAATCGGTGTTTTTATAACCGTTTATTCCATCAAAAGGAATGCCTGTGTGGTCTTCTTCTGCACCGCACCAATACTTGAGGCCAAATCGATTTTCAATTGCAATTAAAAGCTTACCGTCAGGCTTAAGCAGTTTTTTTATTTTTGATAAAAAGCCTTCATACGGATTTTCACCATCTGTAAAACTTGCGGCATATTCAAGCACACCTATAAGCGTTATATAATCAAATTTTTGGTCAAATTTCATATCATTGAAATTTCCAACCATAATTTTAAGGTTATTTCTGTTTATGTGTCTTTCGTAAAGACCTGTTGCTCTTCTTTTAGAAAGCTCAACCGATGTAACCGAAGTGCACTTATCGCATAAAACACCTGTTACTGCGCCAAAACCGGCACCAATTTCCAAAACATCAGAATTGGGTTTGAAATCATACCATGAAAGTATATTTTTTCTAACCGAAGAAAGATGATAAAAAACAGGCCAGCGAGTATCTGTTTCAAAAACAGACTCGCCGTCATCTCTGTATTCTTTAAGATATTCAACTATCTCGTTTTCAATATCACCGTCACTGTAAAAATCTTCACCCTTATAATAGGTCAAATCAAAGATAGCCATACATTACTCCTTTGTTTATGGTAATGTTAAACATAACATATTATTTAATGTAGAAAAAAGTAAAGAATTATTCGCGTTTACTGCTTTTATATGCATTACATACATCAGCTGTATCACCTATCATTTTTACCTTGCCTTTTTCAAGCCATACACAATGTTTGCAAAGCCGTTCAATTTGCGAAATAGAATGAGATACAATTATAACCGTAGTGTCATCTTGCATCATAGCATTTATACGTTCTTCGCATTTTTTCTGGAACAAAAAATCACCAACAGACAAGATTTCATCAACTATTAAAATGTCCGGCGTAGTAACAGTAGCAATAGCAAAACCTATTCGAGCCACCATACCGGAAGAATAATTCTTAAGCGGCACATCAAGAAAATCACGCATCTCAGAAAAATCTACTATCTCGTCAAATTTTTCATCCATAAACTTTTTAGAATATCCGAGTACCGATCCGTTTAAATAAATATTTTCTCTAGCGGTAAGCTCCATATCAAAACCGGCACCCAATTCAATCAGCGGTGCTATTATACCATCGGTTTCAACAGTGCCGTTTGTTGGTTTTAATATACCCGAAATAATCTTAAGGGTTGTACTTTTGCCGCAGCCGTTAAGACCTACTATGCCAAAAACATCACCTTTTTTTACATCAAAAGAAACCTTATCAAGTGCTACAAAATCTTCGAATCTAAGCTCATGCTTCACAAATTTTAAGAAGTATTCCTTAAGACTTTGAAGCTTTTCACTGCTCATATTAAAATGCATTTCTATATCACGAAGTTCAACTGCATTTTCTTTATTCATAAACCGAACACACTCTCCTAATTATAAATGAAGAATAAACTTGCCTTCAGCCTTTTTGAAGACTAAAACTCCAAAAGCAAAAACTACAAGCGACATAGCCAAACATAACAGATTTTCTTTTAGGCCCGGTATAACGCCATACATAACAACATTTCTAAAATACTGTACATAATGCGTAAGCGGATTAATCATTACCACCTTTTGTATATAAGGATGTCCGTCAAGAAGACTTATTGGATAAAGCAACGGGGTAAGATATATCCACATAGTAAGCAATACACCATATAAGTGTTCTACATCGCGAAAATATACAGTGACAGCACTTAAAAACAAGCACATTCCGCATACAAATATAAAGCAATAAAATACCGGTATCGGAAACAGAAGCGCTGTCCAAGTAGGATAAACACCTTGAATAAACATAACCAACAGCACGGCTACCAAACTGAAAGAAAAGTTCACAAGTGAAAACAAACACTTTTCAAGCGGGAATATATATTTAGGTATATATACTTTTCGTATCAGAGCGCCCGAACTTAAAATACACGAAAGTGATGATGATGTAGCCTCTGAAAAAAATGTCCACAAGGCAGAACCAACAATATAATAAGTTGCAAAATTTTCTACCTGAATACGAAGCAACATCGAAAATACCTGGGTCAAAACTATCATTGTAAGCAATGGATTTAAAACACTCCAGGCAACACCGAGCGCAGAACGGCGGTACTTAATTTTAAAATCTTTAGAAACTAAATTTTTAAGCAAAGGAAAAAATCGTTTCATATCGCTGAAAAAAATCTTCATGCTTGAAATATCTTTTGTCAAATCAAATTCCTCACATTTAAAATATAGTAATATAATGGCAAAATCATTATATCATTGTTATATTAATAATGCAAGAAGAAAAACAAATAATACAATAAAAAAAGCAAAAGATAAGTATTGGGTGATTAAATGATTTCAACGGTATTGAGAACTTTAATTTTATATATTGCGGTAACTATCGCCATACGGCTTATGGGTAAAAGGCAGATTGGCGATATGCAACCAAACGAATTAGTTGTAACAC
>JBJFGD010000042.1:0-5474 GCA_051892355.1 Acutalibacteraceae bacterium
TGAATAATCTATCATAGCCAGAACTGCCCCCTGTCATCGGGCTTGTTTTCACAAAACTTAACATCCATTTCTTTATAACGGCGCATTACAAAATGCGTAGTAGTAGAAGTAACCGAATCAATTGTAGCAAGCTCACGGGCTACAAAGCGCGCAATATCTTGCAATGTTTTTCCCCTAACCACAACATTAAGGTCGTACACGCCCGACATAAGATATACAGATTCTACTTCAGAATAAGACGCAACCTTTTCGGCAACCTCTTCAAAACCCAAATCTGCTTTAGGTACAACATTAAGCTCAACTATTGCAGAAACATATTTATTGTCTACCCTATCCCAATCGACTACGGCCTTGTATCCGCAAATAATGCCCTCTTTTTCAAGCTGTGATATAGTCTTATTAACTTCTTCTTCGGTACTATTCATCATAACCGCAAGTTCTTCTGTTGTGTAACGCGCATTGCGGCTAAGTAATTTTAAAAGTTCGTTTCTCATATTATGTAAACCTCCTAAAGTATACAATCTCTTATTATAATTATAAAAAAATACAGCATTTTGTCAACCAAAAATAAGAATATTGAAAAGATAACGATTATGTGTTAGAATATTATAATTAATATCAAAGTGGGTGAACTATGTGTCAGAACGCACTATTGCCGCTATTGCCACACCTTTAGGTGAAGGCGGTATAAGCATTATAAGAATTTCGGGCGAAAAAGCAATAACCGTTGCCGACAAATGTTTTAGTGCATATTCAGGCAAAAAATTATCTGACCTTGACGGATACCAAGCGGCATACGGCCGTGTTCGCGATACCGACGGCAGTGTTTTAGATGATGCGGTAGCGTTGGTATTTCGCTCACCCAAAAGCTACACCGGCGAAAATGTAGTTGAAATTTCAATTCACGGCGGCAGGGTGGTCACCCGTCAGGTTTTGCGCCGAGTGCTGCAATGCGGGGCGGCTTTGGCTGAAGGCGGCGAATTTACCAAACGCGCATTCTTAAACGGTAAATTAGACCTCACAAAAGCCGAAAGCATTATGGGCCTTATATCTGCAAGAAACGAGGCAGCGCTTAAAATTTCTCGCGGTGCGCGTGACGGCAGAATAAGCCGTGACACCGAATATATACTTGAAAAGCTGCTTGAGACGGCGGCTTCACTTGCGGCTTTCGCCGACTACCCGGACGAAGACATACCAAATCTAACACAAGAAAACTTTAGTGCTCTTCTTAATGAATGTCAGACAAAGTGTGAAAAACTGCTTTCTACCTATGATGCGGGGCGCACTGTATGCGAGGGTATTAACTGCGCAATAGTCGGTAAGCCAAATGTTGGCAAATCAACACTAATGAATATGCTTTGCGGCAGTGAGCGTTCAATAGTGACCGATATTGCGGGCACTACTCGCGATATAATAGAAAATACCGTAACAGTCGGTGACATAACACTTAATCTTGCCGATACGGCAGGTATTCATAATACACCTGACACGGTAGAGCAATTTGGTGTAGACAAAGCAATGAAAAAAATAGAAGATGCCGAACTTTTGCTTGCGGTATTTGATTGCTCTTCATATCTTGATGACGATGACAAGCAGTTAATAGAAAGTATTAAATCAAAAAAATGTATTGTTGTTTTAAATAAAACCGACCTTGCCGAAAAAATTGACCGAACAGTTTTCAACGGATTAGAAACCGTAGAAATATCTGCAAAAAACGGCTCGGGATATGAGCAGTTAAGCGAAAAAATAAGTCACATATGCAATATTCAAATGCTGTCGCCCGATGATACGGTTCTTATAAATGAACGCCAACGCGATTGTATCAGACGCGCGCTTGACGCCATAAACGAAGCAAGTAATGCACTTATTTCGGGTGTTACGCTTGACGCTGTGGGTGTATGTGTTGACGATGCCATTGCCGCATTGTTAGAACTTACCGGCAAACGCGTAACCAACGAAGTTTGCGATGAAATATTCAAAAGATTTTGCGTAGGTAAATAAGAGGAAATTATGATTAAAGAATACCAAGCCGAAAAATATGATATAGCCGTAATCGGCGGCGGCCACGCAGGCATTGAGGCGGCCCTTGCCCCTGCAAGACTTGGATGTAAAACGATTATGTTTACAATAAATCTTGATTGGGTGGGCAATATGCCGTGCAATCCGTCAATAGGCGGAACTGCAAAAGGCCACCTTGTGCGTGAGCTTGATGCTTTAGGCGGCGAAATGGGCAAAGCCGCCGATGCCAACACCCTGCAAAGCCGAATGTTAAACCGAGGCAAGGGGCCTGCGGTTTATTCGCTGCGCGCACAGATTGACCGCCGCGCCTACAGCGGATATATGAAAAGCGTTGTCGAGCGCCAAGAAAATCTTGATGTAAAGCAAGCTGAAATTGTAAACATTGAAAAGCGCAGCGATGGGCTTTGGCACTGTGTCACACGATTAGGTGCAGATTATGCCTGCAAATGCGTAATACTTGCCACAGGCACATTTTTAGGCGGCAGAATTTATATAGGTGAAGTAAATTTCAAAAGCGGTCCTGACGGCAATTTCCCCGCTACCGAGCTTTCAAACTCGCTTAAAAAATTAAATCTTCCGTTGCGCCGCTTTAAAACGGGTACGCCTGCGCGCGTGTCTCGTGAAAGCATAAATTTTGACCAACTTGAAATACAGTACGGCGATGAACAAACTGTTCCGTTTAGTTTTTCGTCAGATGCTCCGCCTCAAAATAAAGTTGTATGCCATATCGCATATACAAACGATGATACCAAAAAGATAATACTTGACAATCTGCACCGATCGCCGCTGTATGCGGGTGATATTGAAGGTGTGGGCCCCCGTTATTGCCCCAGTATTGAAGATAAAATCGTGCGTTTCGCAGATAAAAAACGGCATCAGTTATTTATTGAACCCTGTGGCGAAAACACCGAAGAAATGTATTTGCAGGGTATGTCATCTTCACTGCCCGAAGAGGTGCAGATACAGTTTTACCGCACTATAAAAGGCCTTGAAAATGTTAAAATAATGCGCACGGCATATGCTATTGAATATGACTGCATTGATCCGCTGGCTCTTTATGCCACACTTGAAATCAAAGAACAGCCCGGACTTTACGGCGCGGGCCAGTTTAACGGCTCATCAGGCTATGAAGAGGCTGCAGCGCAAGGCTTTATCGCCGGTGTAAATGCTGCTCACAAGGTTTTAGGGCGTGAGCCGTTTGTACTTTCTCGTTCATCGTCATACATAGGCACACTTATTGACGACCTTGTAACAAAGGGTTGTTCCGACCCATACAGAATGATGACCTCACGCAGTGAATACCGCCTTTTGCTTCGCCAAGACAATGCCGATGAGCGTCTTATGCCCGAAGGTCATAAATTAGGTCTTATATCCGACCAAGAATATGAAACATTTTTAAATCGCAAAAAATTAAAAGAGCAAGAAATTGAGCGCGTAAATCATGTGTTTTTAGCACCTAATGATGCTTTGAACGCTATGCTCTGCGAAAAGGGCACCGCCCCAATTACAACAGGCACTCGCCTTGCCGATTTGATAAAACGCCCTCAACTTGACTATATGTGCTTAGCACCGTTTGATACCGACAGGCCAAGCCTTGCAAACGATATATGCGAAAAGGTTGAAATTGAAATTAAATACGAAGGTTATATAAAAAGACAACAGGCGCAGGTTGACGAAATGCTGCGTCTTGAAAACAAAGTTATACCTAAAAATTTTGATTATTCATCGGTTCGCGGCCTACGGCTTGAAGCGGTAGAAAAGCTATGCAAAATAAAACCCGAAAACATAGGTCAGGCATCGCGAATTTCGGGTGTAAGCCCTGCCGATATATCGGTATTACTTATATATCTTTCTAAATAGAGGTTTACATGATAGATTTTAATATTGAAAAAATTGTACCCATTTGTAATGACTTTGGTTTACAATTAGACCAGACCGCCATAAATCGGCTTAATATATATGGCAATATGTTATTAGAATGGAACCAAAAAATGAATCTTACCGCTATAACCGAGCCTGAAGAGGTGCTTTACAAGCATTTTTTAGACTGCCTTATGTTTTTTAAAAATGTAAAGGTAAAAGAAAATGCTAAAGTAATAGATGTAGGCACGGGTGCGGGGTTTCCGGGTGTGGTGCTTAAAATTGCCCGCCCCGATATAGTTCTCACTTTGCTTGACGGATTAAACAAACGCCTTACATTTTTAAACGCTCTGCTTAAAGAATTGGACTTGCAGGCAGAAACCGTGCATATGCGTGCAGAAGACGGCGGCAAAAATCCGCTTTACCGCGAGCAGTATGATATCGCCTGCGCACGAGCTGTAGCAAATTTACCTGTGCTTTGTGAATACTGCATACCGTTTGTAAAATCGGGCGGTTATTTTGTTGCAATGAAGGGTGCTTCGGTTAAGCAAGAGGTTGAATCTGCCACAAACGCATTTAAAATACTTGGTTGTAAACAACCGATTATTATATGCGAAAATTTGCGTGAAAATGAATCACGAGCCTTCTGTATTGCCCAAAAGTTATCGCAAACTCCGCCAAAATATCCGCGCATAGGCGGTAAAATATCAAAAAGTGCCTTATAAAAAGGCACTTTTTATTTTTTTGTGTCAATTTAACTCGAGCTAAAATGCTTTACAAATTGTTTTAATTAAAGCATAATAAACTTGCAAGGAGGTAAAGCCTATGCACACTATTGCAGAAAAGAAATTACTAATGTTAAAGCCTGATGATATTATAACCTGCGCTCATCAACCGCGAAAAAATTTTGACGGGTACGAACTTCAAACCCTTGCCGATTCAATATCGGTCAGCGGAATAATACAACCGCTGACAGTCAGAAAGGGTGAAAACGGAAAGTACATACTTATATCAGGCGAAAGGCGTTTGCGTGCCGCTAAAATCGCAGGTCTGCGGCGGATACCCTGTGTATTGCACCGCACCGATGAAGCAACCTCGGCGCTGTACGCCCTTACCGAAAATATGCAGCGCGCCGACCTTAACTTTTTTGAAGAGGCAGAGGCAATACAGCGACTTATTACCGATTTTGGACTTACGCAGTCAGAGGTTGCAGTACGGCTTGGAATGGCAACTTCAACTATAAGCAACAAACTGCGGCTGTTAAAACTGTCGCCCGAAATTCAAAATCGTTTATCTGCGGCAAATTTGACCGAGCGCCACGCGCGCGCACTGCTTAGATTGCCGGCCGAACAAAGAGATAGCGTTCTTGATAAAATTATTGCTGAAGGTTTAGGACTTTATCAAACTGAAGAACTTATCAATGATATTTTAAACCCCGATGAAACCGATGAGAGCAGTGAACCCGAACAAGAAATTGTAAAGCCTATAAGAAAATCGGCAATCGGTGATATAAAGCTTTTTTCAAATAGCCTTTCAAAGCTGCTTATCACTATGCAAAACGCAGGCATTACAGCCAATTCAAGAAAACACGAAAC
>JBJFGD010000043.1:0-5458 GCA_051892355.1 Acutalibacteraceae bacterium
GACAATATATAAAGCATTCTTTCTAAGTTGCTTGAAATAAGAATATCCATTGACGGAGAAATAGTTGTGTAAAAACTGCGGTTGCGGTCATATACACCTGTATTTATAAAGTCGGTAAGTACATTGTTTGCATTTGAAGCACAAACAAGCTTGTTTATGGGCACACCCATTTGTTTTGCAAAATAAGCGGCAAGTATATTACCGAAGTTGCCGGTAGGAACAACCACATTAAAGCCTTGTGATAAATCATCACCCTTGGCCTTCATATCACAGTAAGCAGAAATATAATAAATAATCTGCGGAACAAGTCTGCCCCAGTTAATTGAGTTTGCAGATGAAAATTCCATTCCGTTTTTAGCTAATGTCGCTTTGATACTGCTATCAGTAAATATTTTTTTTACGCCTGACTGTGCATCGTCAAAATTACCCTTAATGGCACAAACATGTACATTATTACCCTTTTGTGAATCCATTTGCAGTTTTTGCATAGGGCTTACACCGTCGCTTGGGTAGAAAACTATTATTTCGGTATTATCTACATCTTTAAAGCCTTCAAGCGCGGCTTTGCCGGTATCGCCTGAAGTTGCGACCAATATTACTGTTTTTTTGCCATCTGAAATCTTTTTTGTTGAAGTAGTAAGCAGATAAGGCAAAAGCTGAAGCGCCAAGTCTTTAAAAGCACAAGTAGGTCCATGCCAAAGTTCTAATATATTTATATTACTGCCAAGTTGTGCGATTGGCGCCGGCTTATCATCATCAAAACTGCCTAAATATGCACCGTTTACACAATTTGAAATTTCTTTATCGGTAAAATCGGTAAGGTATTTTTTTAATATATATTCTGCCCTACTTATATAATCAAGCTCACCTATTTTTGTGAAATCTTCTGCCGAAAGCATAGGTATGTTTTCAGGAACATAAAGTCCGCCCTCAACCGAAATACCGTGTGCAATAGCAAAAGCCGATGAAACTTCTACCGACTTGTTTCTTGTGCTTACATATTTCATTTTAATTCCCCTTTATTTTATAAAAAAGTTATAAGCGTTTTTAAAAAATATTTTATTTAAGATATTTGCGGTTATACCCCGCGATTTAAGATATTCATAAAGCGACGGTATTGCCGATATATCGTAAAGCTCTGCCGCCATATCGGCACCGTCAAAATCAGAGCCGATACTTAAATAATCTTCATATCCTAAATCAAGTATATGATAAATATTTTTGTACAAATTTTCAAGTGTATTACCACTGCCTAAAAACACAGGATAAAAGCAAAGACCTAAAATACCTTTTTTTTGAGTTAATAATTTTAACTGTGTATCATCTATATTTCGTCTGTGTTTATAAACACATTCCATACAAGAATGTGTAATAATCGGATAATCTGCAAGTTCAATAGCAGCGTAAAAGCTTTTTTTATTTAGATGAGAAAGATCGGTAGCTATTTTGAAACGATTTAGTTCACATATTACCTCTTTGCCAAAGTCTTTTATGCCAACTTCGGTATCGGCACCGCCTGCAATAGCGTTTTCACCGTTCCAAGTAAGTGTTAATGCACGAATACCGTCATTGTTAAACTGTTCAACACGGCTTAAATCATTTTCAATAAGCGCACCGCCCTCAACCGTAAAAATCGGTGTAAGGTTATTTGGCTTTTTATGCAGTTGATTTTTAAAAGCAGATAAAACATTTTGATAATATGTAAATGGGGTTTGAATACCGTCTTTTATAAACACTGCAAAGCACTGATACCACTTATCAAAACAACTTGCTTTTTGCGGTGTTACCGAAAGTTTGTCACTGCTAAATAACAAATTTTCAGTATAACACCTGTATGCCGTATCACAATGCAAATCAAAAAATTTCAAAAAATCACCTTAAAACGCATTTTTAATATAATTAATTTGAAATTCAAACTTCCCATCATTTTCTGATAATAAAGTAACTTCGGCAACATCAAGTCTTGGCGGTAATGTTGTGCGAAGCCGTTTCATAAACATTTGAGATGCATTTTTAATTCTGCGTTGTTTTTTTGTATCTACCGCTTCAATTCCGCTGACCAGAGCATTAGGCTGCCTGGTTTTAACCTCTACAAAAACAATGTTTTCGTGATTTTCGGCAACAATATCAATTTCACCGTAACGGCTGTCGCGCCAGTTTCGTTTTATAATTATGTAACCCTTTGACTTTAAATAATCGGCAACAAACTGTTCACCCGCTTTACCAAGCAGCGCGGTTTTACTAACATCATAATACATTTTTCAAAAAAGATAAACGGTGTATTTCACACACACCGTGCTGCTTTATAGCATCATAATGCGCCTTTGTGCCATATCCCTTATGTTTTGCAAAAAGATACTGCGGATATTTTTTATCATATTCTAACATCAATCTGTCACGGGTTACCTTGGCTAAAATTGATGCCGCTGATATTGAACAGGATTTTGAATCGCCCTTAACAATCGTTTGGCAGGGTATTTTAATACCTTTAGGTGTACGGTTTCCGTCAATAAGCGCATAATCGGGCTTTATTTCAAGACCGTCAATTGCGCGATTCATTGCAATATATGTTGCTTCTAAAATATTATATTCTTCTATTTCTTGTAATGTGCCATATGCCACACTAAAAGCTATTGCCTTTTCAATTATAACATCGTAAAGCGCTTCACGCTTTTTTTCGCTTATTTTTTTTGAATCGTTAAGCCCCTCTATTTCGCAGTCAAAAGGCAAAATTACCGCCGCCGCACAAACGGGCCCCGCCAATGGGCCTCGACCTGCCTCATCAACACCGCAGACAAGCTTATAACCATTTTTTACGGCTTGGTTTTCGTAAGAAAAATCGGGCATTATTTTTCAACCCTTTCAAGAGTAATTTTTCCTATTTTACAACTGCGAAATTCTTCAAGCAGCATATTAGCAGCACGCTCGGTATCGGTTTCGCCGCCGCGAATCATCATACCGCGTTTTTTACCCAAAAGGCAAAGATTATCGTAAGCATCATCAAAAAACTCTGATATTTTATAGCGCTCTTTTAATAAATTGGGGTACATAGGTACTAAAATTTCAAGCAGACGCATTGCCAACAGTTCGGTATCAATTATGCGATCTGTAACAGCACCTGTAAATGCTAAATGCTCTCCTACCGTATTATCATCAAATTTAGGCCACAATACACCGGGGGTATCAAGCAGTTCAAGCTCTTTGTCTACCGAAAACCACTGATTGCCGCGTGTAACACCGGGTCGGTTTTCCACCTTGGCACGCGCGCCGCCTGCAATTCGGTTTATAAATGACGATTTACCCACATTTGGTATACCTACAATCATTACACGAAGCGGTTTGCCAACCATACCTTTGGCACGGTATTGCTCTAATTTATCTGCCAAAACGGTTTTTACGGTATCTTTAAAGGCCGAGATGCCTTTGCCGTTTTTGCAATCGACGGGTATTGCGAAAATACCTTGTGATTTATAATAATCGATCCAATTTTTTGTAGCGATTTCATCAGCCATATCGCATTTATTAAGCAAAATCAAATGCGGTTTGTCACCGATAATTTCTTTAAGATCAGGATTACGGCTGCTTATAGGTATTCTTGCATCAACAATTTCAGCAACTGCATCTATTAATTTAAGCTGTTCGGCAATTTTACGGCGGGTTTTTGCCATATGACCTGGGAACCATTGAATAGTTTGACTGTTATTCATCTAAACCTCCGATTTTGTCCAGAGGAAAAATTCTGCATACAGCATGACCTAAAATATAGCGTGTATCAACCATACCGTATTCACCTATTTGAGAAGATCGGCTATCGAGTGAATCGTTTCGGTTATCACCCAAAACAAAAACACAACCCTCGTCAACCGTTACCGGAAATACAATATCATATTTTAAATTTGTAGGTGTTCTGGTATACGGCTCATCAAGAGCTATACCATCTACATAAACTATACCCTCTTCAAAATCAATATCAACAGTCTGACCTTCGGTAGCGATGATGCGTTTTATTATTGGTTTATTGCTATCATTCATTGTAAAAACGCTGTTTTCGGTATTGCGTGATACAACTACAATATCGCCTACTTCCGGTGTGTAAAACAAGTTTGTAATTATTACCTTTTCACCGTTATGAAGCGTTTCTTTCATAGAATTGCCTTCAATGGTAGCAATGCGGAATAAAAAACTAAAGCACAAAACAACGGCAAGTATAGCGTGAACTAAAACCTCTATCCAATCAAAAATTTCGCTTTTAAAATTGTTTTTTTCTTTATCTGCAGGTTCTATATTTTCATTAACACTTTGTGAAAGAATTTCTGTGTTATTGATATTGTTATTTTCAGTATTATTCACACAAAACACCACCGATCATAAAATAAAGTTAAGGGGACAAGGCTTATGCCCCGTCCCCCTCTCGTTAAAACAAAATTAGCCAATAAGTTCTTTAACTTTTGCTGCCTTACCAACGCGATCACGCAGATAATAAAGCTTTGCACGGCGAACTCGACCTTTGCGAACAAGCTCAACCTTTGCAACGATGGGTGAATGAACGGGAAATACACGCTCAACACCTACACCGTAAGATACACGGCGAACGGTAAAGGTTTCGGCAATGCCGCTGTTATTTTTAGCAATAACAGTACCCTCAAACACCTGTATTCTTTCTTTTTCGCCCTCTTTAATACGAACATGAACCTTAACTGTGCTACCAATTAAAATTTCGGGCACATCGGTTTTAAGTTGAGAAGCAACTAAATCTTTTACAGCATCCATTGAAATTTTCCTCCTTAAATTTTTTCAGATGTTCGTGAAACAATTGTAACAGAGGACCATCCGCTTCAATGTCGATATTTCGGCATTAAACCCACCTTTTAAGGGCAAGGTGAAATCAAATGCTCAAATATGATACCACAACATATTCAAAAAATCAAGCATTTTTTTATAAAAATCCAAATTTATATATAGTCTACCTCTTCCGCATCAATTTCGGTATATATTTCGGTAAGCTTTTCTTTTATTTCATCATAATTTGTAACAGTGTACTGTGTACCGTTAGAATCAGTAAAAACATTCCCTACCGTATATGTAAATGTGTTACCGTCAACAGCTAATTTAATCATAAAAAACCAACCGCCTTTTATAACACCATCATTATCAGTAGGCGCTTTTTCTATTTCACTTAAAACATTCATAACTTTGTTAATTTTTGCAGTATCACTGGTAGTTTTGCATTTTGGCGGTGACGGCATTGTAACTATTGTCATTTGTTGCCCAAAATTTGCATTAGCACTATTAGTTTCTGCTCTTGAACAACCAATAAATGAAAGCAGCATAAAAACGCATAAAACCATACAAACAATTTTTTTCATAATAAATACCTCTTATATATTTATTATATCATACATACCTTATCTTTTCAATAAAAACTATATACCTATACCCTATAATAAATCACTAAAAA
>JBJFGD010000044.1:0-5450 GCA_051892355.1 Acutalibacteraceae bacterium
GAACTTCACCCGATAGCATTTTTCCGCCGGTTATTATTAGTTTTGACATTGACACTGCCCCCAAAGATAATGGTGTTACAATGTCATATTATGCAAAACTGAAAAATTTGCCATTTTTTTGTTATGCGCCTGTATATAACTGCATTATTATTTCATAAATTCGTTCATTAGCATCAATTATTGCACCGTTTTTGGCAGCCTTTGACATTGCCGAAAGTTTACTTTTGTTTTCTATAAGTTTATCGACAACATCTATTAATTTTTCGGTGGTCAAATCTTTTTCTTCAATAATTTCAGCAGCACCTATATGCTTTAATGTTAATGCATTATGATACTGATGATTTTCGGCTACATAAGGTGAAGGTATTAGTATAGCAGGTTTGCCGCATGCAAGCAATTCGCTTAATGTTATAGCACCCGCACGACAAATTACAAGGTCGGCCGCAGCCATACAAACATTCATATCTTTTATGTATTCTCGAATGTCTATCTTATCAGAAAGAGTTATATTCTTTTCTTTAAAATAGTTTATTACACTTTCATAACCCGACTTTCCTGTGCCGTGTATATGATAAAATTTATCAGTACCGTTATGCCACTCTATAAGACCTGATACTGCCTCATTTATGCGCCGTGCACCCAAAGACCCGCCAAAAGAAAGTATCATAGGGCGCGAATCTATACCAAGTGTTTGCCTTGCCTGCTCATATGTTATGTTTAATAGTTCTTTTCGCACAGGATTACCGGTGATATACGGCTTTTTCTTAAGTTTTAAATACTTTTCGGCTTCGGGCATAGCAAGAAGTACGGCATCAACATGAGGTGCTAACATTTTAGTTGTAACACCAGGATATGCATTTTGCTCATGAATAGCCGTTTTAATACCTAATTTTGCAGCCTCTCGAAGAACCGGACCGCTTACATAGCCGCCTGTACCTACAACCACATCAGGTTGAATTTCTTTTAAAATTTTTCTTGCGGTCATAGATGAGGTTAATGCTTTTCCTGCGGCGGATATATTTTTGCCTATATTTTTCAAAGTCAATTTGCGCTGAAAACCCGCAACAGAAATTGTGCGAAAATTATAACCCATTTCTGGTACTAATTTTGCCTCTAATTTATCGGAAGTGCCTATATAACTAATATGAGCATCGGGATGTTTTTCTCTTATATAACCTGCAACGGCTAAAGCCGGGTTTATATGCCCTGCGGTGCCGCCGCCTGCAAAAAGTATATGCATTACATGTTGCTCCTCTCTATTTTACTTTTTCAATATTGGCTCCGCGCGAAACCGAAAGCACTATTCCCATTTCTGCAAGAAGTATCAAAAGCGATGTGCCGCCGTAACTGAAAAACGGTAAACTTATACCTGTATTTGGTATTGTATTGGTTACTACCCATATATTAAGCATTGCTTGTAGCCCCACTTGGAAAGTAAGACCGATTGCAAGCAGTGAACCAAACTTATCTGAAGATCTCATTGCTATTGTAAATCCGCGCCAAACAAGCAGTGCAAACAGTAAAATTATGATGACAGCACCTATAAGTCCTAACTCTTCACAGACAATTGAAAAGATAAAATCGTTATGCGGTTCAGGAACCCAAAGATATTTTTGCCTTGACTGACCGAGTCCTCTGCCGAGTATTCCGCCCGAACCTATTGCTAACAGCGACTGGATTGTCTGAAAACCCTCACCTTTAGCATCTGCCCAAGGGTCGAGCCAATATTTAATTCGGTCGGCGCCGTAGCTTATAAAACCTGTAGATTGCGTAATAATCACAAGCACTATACCCAAAACCGCAATTACTACCCCGGCAATTACTACCTTACGGTTTAGACCTCCTACATATATCAAAACTACACCTATTGCCGCAATCAACAGCGTAGCAGACAAATGCGGTTCTAACATGACTAAAACACAGGTAATGCCCAAAATGCCAAATAGGCCCAGAATAAATTTCCAATTATTCATAAGTTTTTGGTTTGCCGCTATTAATGTTGAAAATAAAACCACTATAGCAAATTTTGCAATTTCAGAAGGCTGAAAACTAAAAGACCCTATTGCAAACCAACGCTTAACAGCCATACCCTTTACCATAGGCGGTACAATAAGCAAAAACACAAGCAAAGCGAATGTAATTATATAAACAAGCCAACTCAATTTTCGCCAAAAATGATAATCAATTCGCGAAAATACAAACATGGCAATTATACCTGCACCTGCAAACAAAGCCTGTTTTACAATAAATTTGTAACTGTTGCCGTAATTTTCATAAGAATAGGCATAACTTGCCGAAAACAACATTACAAGACCTATAGTAAGCAATATCAAAACAAAAGAGAGAAAGGTTATGTCAAGTTTACCTTTTTGTATAAACCCATTATTTTTACCCTTAAGAGTATTTTTTGCCATTACCTTCCCTCCTGAAAATTATTTTTTAATTTTTACCAATTTAAAATTATTGAAAGCAATGCTATAAAGCAACCGATAAATGTTATAAAAGAAAACAGTAATACTACCTTCTGTTCTGAAAAACCGCTCATTTCAAAGTGATGATGAAGCGGTGCCATTTTAAACAGTCTCTTGCCTGTGCGCTTAAACCAGAACACCTGCAGCATAACAGACAATGCCTCTATAAGATATATACAACCAATTAGTATAAGAAGTATAGGTCTGCCTATTGTGAATGACAAAGCAACTACCATACCGCCCAAAAACATTGAGCCTGTATCGCCCATAAATACTTTGGCGGGTTTTGCATTCCATACAATAAAACCTGCGCATGCACCTGCAAGAGCAGCCGATAAGCTGTTTGCAGAGCCTATACCCAAACGGCCCGAAGCCAACATAAAAGCACATGCCGCAACAAGTGTTACACCGGAAGCCAAGCCGTCAAGACCGTCGGTAAGATTTACTGCATTTGTAAAACCATAAATAAACATAAGTGCGATAGGCCAAAACAAAAGACCAACACCGTTAATAATGCTTATTTCACCTATAAAAGGAATATATGTGGTATGCATTCCCGCAAGCGCCAAAGTTACAAGGTAGGCAGCTGATACTAACAACTGCAAAAATGTTTTCTGCTTTGCGGTAAGACCTAAATTACGCTTTTTAACTACCTTTATATAGTCGTCAAAAAAGCCTATAGCGCACATACACAATGCCATTACTATGCCAGACACCATAACGGTAAGCGTGTAAGGATCTTTCATTTCAGCGGCATAATCGCCTTTTGTAAAATAAGAAAAACAAAATCCGACAGCCATAGCGATAAGTACACCTAATACTATCATAACACCGCCCATAGTTGGTGTGCCTTGTTTGTCTTTATGCCATTTAGGCCCGATTTCAAGTATAGTCTGCCCAAATTTTAACTTTCTTAAATACGGAATAACTATATATCCTAAAGCTGCCGTAACCGCAAACGATATAACGGCAACAACAACTGCGGTATAGTCTTTCATAACAAATCCCCTTTTCTTAAAGACAATCTTTGATGTTAAAGTTCTGCAAGCGCTTCATTTACTATCTCGCGTTCATCTAAATGAATGGTTTTGTCTTTTAAAATTTGATAGGTTTCATGCCCTTTACCTGCAAGGACAACTATATCATCTTTTTTAGCTATTGAAACAGCATATTTTATAGCTTCTATTCGATTTTCTATAACCTTTACAGGCGTTTTTACACCCTCGGTACCTACCAAAATATCTTTTATGATTTCCATGGGCTCTTCACTTCGAGGATTATCGCTTGTAACTATTACATAATCGGCATAACGAACAGCTATATTACCCATTATAGGTCTTTTGGTTTTATCGCGGTCACCGCCGCAACCAAAAAGTGCTATAACGCGGTTCTTTTTACACTCTCTAAAGGTAGATAATATATTTTTAAGACCATCGGGTGTATGTGCGTAGTCGATAATCACGGTAAAATCACGGTTTGTCGGTACCGATTCTGCCCTGCCTTTTATACCCTTAATTTCAGCAATAGCAGCTGCAACCTCTGTTACGGGAATACCAAGTTCTATTGCGGTAACTGCGGCGCACATAGAATTGTAAACCGAAAATTTACCGCCTGTATTAAATTTTATATGATTTAAAATAGTATTGCTTACAAGCTCGTATTCAACACTTGCAGGCTGGTATTTTACCGCCTTTGCACTATAGGTTGAACTGTCACCCAGCGAATAGCTAACAACACGGCAATCAAGACCGTCGGTTATTAACTTGCTGTATTCATCATCGGCATTAACAACAGCCGTTTTGCACATTTCAAACAGTTTTTTCTTTGCCGCAAGATAATTTTCCATAGTAATATGATAATCAAGATGATCTTGCGTAAGATTTGTGAAAATTGCCGCCTCAAAACACAGATTACAAACGCGCTTCTGCTCAAGTGCATGAGAAGAAACTTCCATAACAACATAGGTGCAACCCTTTTCTTTCATAAGCAAAAATAAATGATTTAATTCATAAACACCCGGTGTTGTATTTTTAGCTGGAAGTACCTCTTCACCAATCATATTCTGTATAGTGCCGATAAGACCAACTTTATAGCCTGCTTTTTCAAGTATAGTCTTAAGCATATATGTTACCGAAGTTTTACCGTTAGTGCCCGTAACGCCTATAAGCTTAAGGTCATTTGCAGGATTGCCAAACCAAGTTGCACACATATCGGCATAAATCTCACGCGTATCAGTGACTATAATCTCGTTTGCAACACCTGTACTATGCTCTGATATTACAACTGCTGCACCTTTTTTTACAGCACTGTCAGCATAATTGTGACCGTCGCCCGTAACACCGGATATACACACAAATGCATAACCCGCTTTAACAAGTCTTGAATCACTGGTTATACCGCTTATTTCAATATCAGTAAATTTTTTATTTACATCAGGTATAAGGTTTTTTAATAACATTTTTTACTCCTTCAAAACCTATTCTTCCGAAATATCAGCGGAAGCTTCATCACGAAAATATACCGTAACTATCTGTCCGAGAGGTACAGACTCACCTGTAGCAATATCTTGACTGTACGATAAAATTGCAGATGAAGATATACTTCCTGAAAACTCAATATTTATACCCGCAGCAGCTGCTACGCTATTTACTTCATTTGCCGTAAGACCAATAAGATTTGGCACTGTGGTATTTTGAGATTCGCTTTCTTCTGTATAAAGAATCACCATGCCGCCGTTGTATACCGAACTGCCTGCTTCGGGCAGTTGTTTTACAACAGTATCACCCGTGCCTATAACTTTATATGAAAGGCCTATGCTGTTAATTTTGGTTTTAGCAGCGCTTATTTCATCACTTGTTACATCAGGCACAGAAATAGAAATTTTCGCAAGCTCTTCTTCGGTATATTGAGGCTCATATCCAAGATACGGCATAATATCTGTCATTATTTTTGAACCAACAGGGGCAGATATAACACCGC
>JBJFGD010000045.1:0-5440 GCA_051892355.1 Acutalibacteraceae bacterium
AAAATTATAGCACAAGCCTCTGCTTTAATTTAAAAGCAGAGGCTTGTATTTTTATTGTTAATCGTAAGTTAAAAAACACCCGTAACAAATATTTCAATGCCTATTAAAATTAATATAACACCGCCTAAAATCTGCGCTTTATTTGAGAGCACCGTGCCGAATTTTTTACCTATAAGCACACCCGCCATACATATAACAAATGTAACAACTGCAATAATAAGCGCTGCGGCAATTGCCATATACCAATTATATTCGGCAATAACAAAGCCTTCAGAAAGCGCATCAATAGAGGTTGCTACACCCTGAACCAGCAAGGTGCCAAACCCTACGCAAACAGCCGCTTCTTCGTCTTTATTTTTTATGCCGTCTATCAGCATTTTACCGCCTATAAACAAAAGTAATATAAGCGCTATCCACGGAATAAATTTTTCAAAGACTTTAAAATACTGAACTACGGTATGTACGCAAACCCAACCTATCATCGGCATAGCAAACTGAAAAAAAGCAAAAATGCCCGCTATGCCGCACATTTTAATTCTTTTCATTTTAGGCTCGTTCAAGCCGTTTGCCATCGATACCGAAAAGGCATCCATAGCAAGGGCTATACCCATCATAATGCTTGTCAAAACAAATGAAAAACTCCACTGCATTTTATTGTTCCCCCATTTTTTAACAAACAAAAACCCAAGCCGGCTATGTAAGCTATGCTTGGGTCTTAAAATCTATAAAAGGATAGACTCAATGTATAGCTTAAGGCTTACATGAGTCTCGCAATTTAAAACAAGCCAGACCGCAAGGTCAGTATGTTGACTTGCTACGCGGTATTACGCGCTTGCTACTCCCTCATTGGTTTTTGAACTTCGTAATTATATCATACTGATTTCATAATGTCAATACCATAAAACCAATAGTATTTTTGTTTAACTTTGCTCTATAATATCTTTGATGTTTTGCATTTTTAAATCAAGCTGTGAACTCATTTCGGCACAGTTCAAAAGCTCGGCGGCGGTAAGTGATAAAATATCATCAGGCAAATTTTTCTTATATCTCAATTTGTGTTCAAGATTTGCCCAAAATTCCATAGCGATAGTGCGCAACTGCACTTCAACCTTCATAAATCGCTTTTCGTTCTGCAAAAAAATCGGAACCTCTACCACCAGATGCAGACTGCGATATCCGTTTTCTTTTGGATTTTTTATGTAATCCTTACATGTAATAAGCTTAATATCGTCTTGTTTTAAAAGACATTCGGCAAGCATATAAATATCATCTATAAAAGAACATATAACGCGAATACCTGCAATATCATATAATTCAGATTCTATAGAATGAAGATTCATAGGCAGATTGCGGCGTATAAGTTTTTCGCTGATACTTTCGGGCGATTTTATTCTTGTTTTAATAGTTTCAATAGGGTTGCGCTCGTGCTGAAGCGAAAACTGCTCATTAAGCACGCGAAATTTAGTTTCGACCTCTAAAAGCGCACATTGATAGCAGGACATTATATATTTTAATTTTTCAGAATTTTCTTTCATTTCATCTATTGAATTCTCAGTGAAATACTTAACTATTTTCTCTGCAATAGAGGTTGAACTGCTGCCGCTTTTAGTAAGCGTGCCTACGAAAGGCTGTGCTGTGTCTTTATTATCCATTTTGTTCCCCTTGATTATTTTTTTAACTATATTATCATAAATATTTTATCAATTCAATATACATTTGATTATAAGTTGTTGAACAATTTGTTAAAAATCACTTGCTAAATTAATATAGCAAGTGATTTTTGGTTGTAAATTATGCATGATTAATTTCATTTATATCATACGGTGTAGTCTGATATACAAAATAGTTAAGCCAATTGCTGTAAAGCAAATTTGCGTGTGAACGCCAGGTTACTAACGGCTCATTTTCGGGGTTATCATCGGGGAAATAGTTTTCAGGTATTTTTATAGGCAACCCTGCGTTAAGATCTCGCAGATACTCATTTTTCAAAGTATTGGCATCATATTCGCTGTGCCCCGTAATAAATATCTGTTTTCCGCCGTGAGTTGCTGCGGCATAAATACCGCATCGCTCACTTGATGACAAAATTTTAAGTTCGGGTATTGCCGCGACATCCTCTGTTTTTATGGTTGTATGGCGCGATTGCGGCACCATAAATACATCGTCAAAGCCGCGAAAGAGTATAGAGCGCTTATAATCAACTTTATGAGGAAAAATGCCAAACAACTTTTCATCAAGTGGTTGCTTGTTTATGCCATAGTGGTAATAAAGGCCCGCCTGTGCGCCCCAGCATATATGAAAAGTGCTGTGCACATGGGTTTTAGTCCATTCCATTATTTCACAAAGTTCATCCCAATATTCTACCTGCTCAAAAGGCATTTGCTCTACCGGCGCGCCGGTAATAATCATACCGTCAAAGTAATCTTTTTTTACATCATCAAAGGTTTTATAAAAGGTGAAAAGATGCTCTGACGAAGTGTTTTTTGAAACATGACTTTTAGTGTGTATAAATTCAAAATCCACCTGAAGCGGCGAGTTGCCAAGCAGTCGTGACAACTGTGTTTCGGTTTCTATTTTTTTAGGCATAAGATTGAGCAGTAAAATTTTAAGCGGACGAATATCTTGCGTAATGGCGCGGGTTTCGGTCATTACAAATATATTTTCATCTGTAAGCGTTTTTACCGCAGGTAAATCATTCGGTATTTTAATCGGCATTTTCTTATGCCTCCTTTACTGATTATTATTTGCAGATTTAATATTTAAATACTGTCAAGCGCCTGTTTAATATCGGCGATAAGGTCTTCGGCGCTTTCTATACCGCATGAAAAACGCACAAGGTCAGCAGGTACACCTGCAGCCGCAAGTTCGGCATCATTCATCTGGCGGTGTGTTGCGCTTGCAGGGTGCAAACAACAGGTGCGCGCGTCGGCAACATGAGTTTCAATAGCGGCCAGTTTTAAGTTTTTCATAAAACTTTCTGCAGCTTTACGGCCGCCTTTTATACCAAAACTTACAACACCGCAGGTGCCGTTCGGCATATATTTTTGCGCAAGATCATAATATTTGTCGCCCTCAAGGCTTGGATATGTTACCCATTCTATGCGGTCATCATTTTTAAGAAATTTTGCCACTGCCAAACCGTTTTCACAATGCTTTTTAACACGAAGGTGCAGGCTTTCAAGACCTAAATTCAAAATAAAAGCATTTTGCGGTGATTGAATAGAGCCAAAATCACGCATTAATTGTGCGGTTGCCTTGGTTATATATGCACCCTCAAGACCAAAACGCTCGGTATAGGTTACACCGTGATAACTGTCATCGGGTGTGCAAAGACCGGGAAATTTTTCGGGGTATTTTGTCCAATCAAATTTACCGCTATCTACTATGCAACCGCCGACACCTGCACCGTGACCGTCCATATACTTGGTGGTAGAGTGAGTTACAATGTCTGCACCCCACTCAAACGGGCGGCAATTTATGGGTGTTGCAAAAGTGTTGTCAATAATAAGCGGAACACCATGCGCGTGAGCCGCATTTGCAAAGCGTTCTATATCAAGCACGGTAAGTGCGGGGTTGGCTATTGTTTCACCGAATACAGCTTTAGTATTCGGGCGAAATGCAGCTTCAAGCTCTTCATCACTGCAATCGGGTGACACAAAGGTAAAATCGATACCCATACGCTTCATTGTAACGGCAAAAAGGTTGTAGGTACCGCCGTAGATTGTAGATGATGATACAATATGGTCGCCGCAAGAAGCAATATTAAATACGGCATAGAAAGATGCCGCCTGACCGCTTGATGTAAGCATTGCGGCGGTTCCGCCTTCCATTTCGCATATTTTTGCAGCTACACTGTCATTTGTGGGGTTTTGTAAACGGGTGTAAAAATAACCCGAAGCCTCAAGGTCAAACAGCTTGCCCATATCTTCACTTGTAGCATACTTAAAAGTAGTGCTTTGAATTATGGGTATCTGACGCGGCTCACCGTTACCCGGGGTATAGCCGCCCTGAACACATTTGGTTTCTATATTATAATTACTCATTCTTTATTCCTCCTATAAATAATTATTCGCCTAAAGCCGCTTTTAACTCTTGGATTTTATCGGTCTTTTCCCAGGCAAAATCAGCATCTTCGCGGCCCATATGACCGTAATTAGAGGTTTTTCTGTATATAGGGCGGCGCAAATCAAGCTTGTCTATAATTGCGGCAGGGCGAAGATCAAATACCTTTTGTACGGCTTCGGCAATTACAACATCATCATATTTACCTGTGCCGAATGTGTCAACCATAACCGATACCGGCTTTGCAACACCTATAGCGTATGCCAGCTGTATTTCGCATTGATTTGCTATGCCTGCTGCTACAATATTTTTTGCAACATATCGTGCGGCATAAGCGGCACTGCGGTCAACCTTTGTGGGGTCTTTGCCTGAAAAGGCGCCGCCGCCGTGACGAGCCATTCCGCCGTATGTATCAACAATTATTTTTCTGCCCGTAAGGCCTGTATCACCTTGTGGGCCGCCAATTACAAACCTGCCTGTCGGATTAATAAAGATTTTGGTGTCATTGTCTAAAAGCTCTGCCGGTATAATAGGCTTAATTACCTTTTCTAAAATATCAGCACGCAAAATTTCAAGGTCAATATCAGAGCTATGCTGAGTAGACACAACAACGGTATCTATACGGGCAGGCTTGCCGTTATCACCGTATTCAACCGTAACCTGTGTTTTGCCATCCGGACGAAGATATGAAAGTTCACCCGATTTGCGAACACAAGTGAGCTTGTATGCCATTTTGTGCGCAAGCGAAATACTAAGAGGCATAAGCTCGGGTGTTTCATCACACGCAAAGCCAAACATCATACCTTGGTCGCCTGCGCCGTGAAGATTGTATTTGTCTTCATCGCCGTCTTTGTATTCAAGTGAATTGTCAACGCCAAGGGCTATATCGGGTGATTGACGGTCTAAATTTACGATAACCTTGCAGTTGTTACCGTCAAAGCAAGCTTCTTTACTGTCGTAGCCTATATCGCAAAGCACCTCGCGAACAACTGATTCTATATCAACCTGTGCATTGGTGGTAATTTCACCCATTACATTTACAATATCTGTAGTGCAAAAGGTTTCACACGCTACGCGTGAATATTTGTCACCCGTGAGCATTGCATCGAGTATCGCATCAGAAATTTGATCGCACACTTTGTCGGGATGACCTTCGGTTACCGATTCAGAAGTAAATAATTTTTTATACATTTAAATTCCCCCATACATAAATTTAAGCCGCTTACCAAAAGATAAACGGCTTTTAAAAATCTTATCTTTCGGATAATCCGCAGGATTTGGCACCTTAAATAAATCAGGTTGCCGGACTTCACAGGGCCTGTACCCTCCGCCACTCTTGATAAGGACATATTTAATTTTACGGTTACTATTGTAACAC
>JBJFGD010000046.1:0-5414 GCA_051892355.1 Acutalibacteraceae bacterium
TTTACAGTTTCTTCTTTCTTTGCGGGTATTGCAGGTGTGCTTTACAGCTATTCAAACTTTACTGTTCAAAGCACAAAGTTTAGTTATACTTATTCAATAGAAATACTTGTAATGGTTGTGCTTGGCGGTATGGGCAACATCAACGGCTCTATTATTGCGGCAACGCTCATCACATTCCTTGATGTTAAGTTGCAGACAATTCTTACAGGTAATTTAGCTGTACTGCAAGATTTGTTCTATGCACTGATACTTATTATACTTGTCATTTATAATAACGCACCTTCTCTTAAAGGTTTCCGTGAAACACATAACTTTAAAATGCTTATCGGCAAATTCAAAAAACATAATCCGGCTAACATTAAAGACGATGAAGCCAAGTGGGACCGTGTGCCTACTAAAATTAAAATGGACGAAGTTCTTTCGGTTGATTTACAGGTTTCCTCGCCATATGCACCGGATAAAGGCGAAAAGGAGGATAAATAATGTCTGAAACAGTTTTAAAAACAGAAAATTTGGGCATATCCTTCGGCGGACTTAAAGCAGTTCAAGACCTTAACATTGAAATTAAAAAAGGTCAGCTTTACGGTCTTGTAGGCCCTAACGGAGCCGGTAAAACCACCGTTTTTAATATGATAACGGGCGTTTACAAACCCACTACGGGCAAGTTTTGGCTTGAAGGCGAAAACCTTACAGGCAAAAGCCAAGAAAATATTAACCACAAAGGCATTGCGAGAACTTTCCAAAACATACGCCTTTTTAACAATATGTCGGTAATACGCAATGTAATGGTAGGTCTTCATAATCAGCCTGAATTTAAATGTGGTGTGTTTTCAAGTATTTTTCGCCTGCCTGCACATTTCAAAACCGAAAAAGCAATGCGTGCACGCGCTAAAGAAATACTTGGTGTAGTAGGTCTTGAAGAAGAACGAAACAATCTTTCTTGCAATCTGCCTTACGGTAAACAACGCAAGTTAGAGATTGCCCGCGCACTTGCTACTAACCCAAAGCTTTTGTGTCTTGATGAACCTGCTGCAGGTATGAATCCGCACGAAACCGAAGACCTTATGAACATTGTAAGACGAATTCGTGATGAGTATGATATAACAATTTTGCTTATAGAACATGATATGAAATTTGTATCAGGGCTTTGCGATGAAATTACAGTGCTTAATTTTGGCACAGTTTTAGCACAAGGCACGCCTGAAGTTGCTCTTAACGACCCTGAAGTTGTTAAGGCTTATATAGGAGGATAACGCACTATGGCACTTTTAGAAGTAAAAGATTTATCGGTTTTTTATGGCGTTATCCAAGCGCTAAAAGGCATTAGCTTTGAGGTTAATGAGGGTGAAATTGTAACCCTTATAGGCGCTAACGGCGCAGGCAAAACCACAACCATGCAAAGCATAATCGGCCTTATACCATCACGAAGCGGTACTGTTATTTATGACGGTAATGATATTACTAAAATGCCGTGTCACAAAATTGTGCATCTTGGTATGTCACAGGTGCCCGAAGGCAGACGAGTATTTCAAGAACTTACCGTTTATGAAAATTTAGTTATGGGTGCATATTCTAAAAAGAAAGATGCTACCTTTAAAGAAGACATAGAAAAAATTTATGCGCGTTTCCCCCGCCTTGCCGAGCGTAAAAACCAAATCGCAGGCACACTTTCAGGCGGCGAGCAGCAAATGTTGGCTATGGGCCGTGCGCTTATGTCTAAACCAAAACTGCTTATGCTTGACGAACCGTCTATGGGTCTGTCACCCATTCTTGTTGACCAAGTTTTTGAAATTATCAAAGATATAAATAAAGACGGCACCACCATTTTACTTGTTGAACAAAACGCAGGTAAATCGCTCGCCATTTCAGACCGAGCCTATGTTTTAGAAACAGGCAGCATTGTGCTTACAGGCACAGGTGCTGAACTTGCCGCCAGTGACGAAGTTAAAAAAGCATATTTAGGCGGATAATTACAAATTAATAAAAAAGAAGATAAGTTATAAAGCTTATCTTCTTTTTTTATACCTATTTAATAATTAATTACTGTTATATTAAAGCTATCAAACAAGCGCCTACTATCATAAGACAAAGACCTAAAACCGCTTTTTTAGAAAGTCTTTCTTTTAAAAATACTGTAGAAAAGAATACAGTAACCACTATGCTCATCTTATCAATGGCAACAACCGCACTTACAATACCTTTTTGCAACGCATAATAATAACAAAGCCAAGAAGCACCGGTTGAAACACCTGAAAACAAAATAAATAACAGCTCTTTTTTATCAATCGATTTTATGTATATTTGCTTTTTTCTTGTAAAAACAATAACCCATGCCATAATCAAAACTACAAAAGTTCTTATAGCTGTACCAAGATTGGATTCAACACCTGATATTCCTATTTTTGCAAGTATAGATGTAAGCGCTGCAAAAACTGCCGAAAGGACGGCATATAACAACCATAACCGATCACGGCTTTTTGCAGAAGTGTTTTTCTTTTCTATCATAAGAAAAATACCAACAGCCAATATAAGTGAGCCCGCAAGTTTTAAAACAAGTCGGTCGGTTTCACCAAAACAAATAATCGCAAGCAAAACTGTGAGCACCGTGCTTGATTTATCAACAGGTGTAACTTTGTTTACATCACCTAAAGATAATGCTTTAAAATAACAAAGCCATGATGCGCCCGTAGCCAAACCCGAAAGAATTAGAAACACTATTGATTTAGTTTGAATTTGTGTAATGGTGTTGGCAGAATTCACTATAAGCACCATAAGGCACGAAAATCCAAGCACCACAATAGTTCTGATTGCAGTTGCCAAGTCTGAATCAGTCTTTTTAATACCGCATTTAACCAATATTGATGTTATTCCGGCAAAAAATGCTGAAAGTATCGCTGAAAAAAGCCACATATAAATCTAACTTCCCTGTTGCAAGTTTAATATAAAAATCCAAATAAATTTATATATAATTTATAATCTCGTTAACAGTTTTGGCAATATAAACAGCGCCTGCATTTTCAAGCTCTTTACGGTCACCGTAACCAAACAATACGCCAATTGAGTCAATACCCGCCTGCTTGGCACCTATAATATCATGTTCGCGGTCACCAACCATTACAACGGTTGACAGGTCTTTGATTTTAAGATTTTGTAGCGTATATTTTATCACATCGCCTTTTGTGTTGCGACTGCTATCCATAGTAGCGCCGCCTATAAAATCAAAATACTCGGTCAAATTAAAATAGTCTAAAATCTGTTTTGCAAACAATTCAGGTTTTGAGGTTGCAAGGGCAATTTTTCGACCTGAATTTTTAATATCAGATAAAACTTCCCGCACTCCGTCATAAATTTTATTTTCAAAGATACCCTTATCACGAAAATATTCACGGTAGTAATTCACAGCTAATAATGCTTTGTTTTGGTCAAAACCGTAATATTTCATAAAAGAATCTTTAAGCGGAGGCCCGATGAATTTATAAAGTTTGGTTTTATCGGCAACAGATATACCAAATTTATTAAGCGCGTATGCTACCGAGTTTGTAATTCCTATACCGGGGTCAGTCAATGTGCCGTCTAAATCAAAAAGTATAGTATTATACATTTAATTCACCCCTTTTTACTATATTTATATAATAATATAAAATATCTGAAAAGACAATATAAAACATCCATTACAGCAAAAAAACTGTAATGGATGTTTGTTTTAAAGTTTAGATTTAGAATAATCCTGTTATCTTGCCGTTTTCATCGACATCAATGCGTTCTGCGGCAGGTGATTTTGGAAGACCGGGCATGGTAAGAATATCGCCTGTCATAACAACTATAAAGCCAGCGCCTGCAGAAACTTTAACATTTTTGACAGTAACTGTAAAGTTATCAGGTGCGCCAAGCTTTGTTGGGTCGTCTGAAAAACTGTACTGTGTTTTTGCGATGCAAACCGGTAATTTATCAAAGCCGAGCGCAGTCAACTGAGCAATCTGCTTTTTAGCGTTAGGCAATAATGCAATACCATTACCGCCGTAAATCTTTTTAACAATGGCTTCAATTTTGTCTTCAATAGTGCCGTCAAGTTCGTAAGCGAAAGTAAAATCGCCTTTCTCTTCTTCACAAAGACGAACCACTTCACGCGCAAGTGCCTCACCGCCCTTGCCGCCTTGAGCCCAAACGGTAGAAAGCACTGTATTAACACCTAACTCTTTACATTTAGATATAATAAAGTCTATTTCATTGTCGGTGTCGGTTGGGAAACGGTTTACAGCTACTACACAAGGAAGTTTATAAACATTTTTAATATTAGACACATGGCGTAACAGATTTGGTATTCCTTTTTCAAGAGCAACTAAATCTTCGGTGTCAAGCTGTTTTTTATCAAGACCGCCGTGCATTTTTAGTGCGCGCACGGTAGCCACCACGACAACAGCATCGGGTGTCAGCCCTGACATACGGCATTTTATGTCAAGAAACTTTTCAGCACCTAAATCAGCACCGAAGCCTGCTTCGGTAATAGCATAATCGCCCATTTTTAGTGCTAATTTGGTAGCCATTACAGAATTACAGCCGTGAGCAATGTTTGCAAATGGCCCACCGTGAACAAATGCGGGTGTACCCTCAAGCGTTTGCACAAGATTGGGCTTCATTGCATCTTTAAGCAGGGCCGTCATAGCGCCTACGGCCTTTAAATCGCCAGCTGTGACCGGTTTATCATCATAGGTGTATCCAACTATTATTCGTGATAAACGCTCTTTTAGGTCAGTTATAGAGTTTGCAAGACAGAACACAGCCATAATCTCACTTGCAACGGTTATATCGAACCCGTCTTCACGAGGAACACCGTTTGCTTTACCGCCCATACCGTCAACTATAAAGCGCAACTGACGGTCGTTCATATCTACGCAGCGTTTCAAAGTGATTTTGCGAACATCAATTCCTAATGCATTGCCTTGCTGTATATGATTATCAAGCATAGCAGCAAGCAGATTGTTAGCAGCACCTATTGCGTGAAAATCACCTGTAAAGTGAAGGTTTATATCTTCCATAGGAACAACCTGTGCATAACCGCCGCCTGCGGCTCCGCCCTTAACACCGAATACAGGGCCTAATGACGGCTCACGAAGAGCGACAGTAACATCTTTGCCAATACGGGCAAGGCCGTCTGCAAGACCGATTGTTGTGGTGGTCTTGCCCTCGCCTGCCGGTGTAGGTGTTATAGCAGTTACCAGCACTAACTTACCGTTTTTACGGTCGGTTTCGTTAAGTAAAGATAGATCTATCTTTGCCTTATATTTACCGTACTGCTCGATATATTTGTCATCTACCTTTGCCTTTTTGGCAATTTCGGTTATGGGTTGCATTTTGCACTGCTGTGCAATTTCAATATCAGATAAATAAGCCACTTTTTTAACCTCCGATAATAT
>JBJFGD010000047.1:0-5413 GCA_051892355.1 Acutalibacteraceae bacterium
GGGCTTGTTTGCATATCTTCTTGAAGCCACCACATAACCGTTTCGGCAAAGCTGCCTACAAGGTGATTAAGCAAAAAATTTTTAGGTACATCGGTTTTAAACGAGTAGGTATATTGCTCAAACATAGTATATAAATGTTCTTTAAAATATCGCATAAAAAGCTCACCGCTATCTGAAAGCAAAATACCCGATAGGTCATTTTTGTTTTCGCGAATATGCCAAAGCGTATGCGATAACTTGCCCTCTAAATCGTTGTCTTTGCCAACCCATGGGCAAGGGTCATTTTCAAATATGTGGTAAAACATATCTTCGCACATAGCGTTAAGCAATAAGTCTTTTGTTTCAAAATGTGAATAAAATGTGCTTCTGCCAACATCGGCTTCGTCTATAATATTTTGCACGGTTATATTTTCATAACGCTTCTTTTCTAATAAATTACGAAATGCGTGAAATATAGCCTTTTGCGTTTTCATTTGCCGTCTGTCCATAACAATCCTTTCTGAACAATTTTAAAATTTTGTTCGGTATCTTACATAAAAAGAGTTTTGGTTGTTGTTATTTGTGTGGTTTACCGTATATAATGTAATCAAACAAAGTGTTCGGTAACATATTAATTATACATTACCTAACCAATCAAGTCAATAAATATAGGGGAAATTAAAATGAAAAAAATATATAAGGTTGAAGTAGACTGCGCTAACTGTGCCGCTAAAATGGAACAAGCAATTAAAAAAGTATCAGGAATTAATGATGCCACTCTTAATTTTATGACACAAAAACTTATTGTAGATTTTGAAGACGGTCAGAATATTGATGCTGTTATGCAAGAGGTATACAAACTTTGTAAAAAAATTGAAAGCGATTTTGTAATTAATCTGTGACTATAAAAAGAGGTATATCTGTATGACCAAAAAGCAAAAAAAGATGCTTATCAGAATCATTATTTCAGCAATAATGATTATAGTTTTAAACTTTGTGCCTGCGGCTAAAATAATTCGCTTCTTTTTATATTTGATACCATATCTCATTGTAGGATATGATATTCTTATAAAAGCGGGTAAGGGTATTATTAACGGGCAGGTATTTGACGAAAACTTTTTAATGTCGGTCGCTACCATTGGTGCTATGATTATCGGAATTGTCGGAAACGGTGATTATGTAGAAGCAATTGCAGTTATGCTGTTTTATCAGATTGGAGAATTGTTTCAAAGCTATGCTGTGGGTAAAAGTCGCAAAAATATAACCGAGCTTATGAATATAAGGCCCGATTATGCTAATATAGAAATAGACGGCAAGCTAATACAACTTGACCCTGATGAAGTAGAAATAGGTGATATTATAGTTGTGCGACCCGGCGAAAAGGTGCCTATTGACGGCATAGTTACAGAAGGTGAGTCATGCCTTAATACATCTGCATTAACAGGCGAAAGCTTGCCGCGCAATATAAAGATAGGCGATGAAATTATAAGCGGCTGTGTTAATATGACCGGCGTTTTAAAAATTTGCACTACCAAAAAATTCAGCGAATCAACCGTTTCAAAAGTTTTGGATTTGGTCGAAAATGCAAGTTCTCGAAAATCCAAATCAGAGAATTTTATTACTAAATTTGCAAAGGTTTATACCCCTGCGGTATGTTTTAGCGCGCTGGCTTTGGCAGTGATACCGCCTGTTATAAATATGCTTGCTTTAAATAACCCTGCTAACTTTGGAACATGGATATACCGCGCGTTAGCGTTTTTGGTTTCAAGTTGCCCTTGTGCGCTGGTTGTAAGTATTCCTTTAAGCTTTTTTGCAGGCATAGGCGGCGCCGGCAAAGAGGGAATTCTCATAAAAGGTTCAAACTATTTAGAAGCATTATCTAAAACCGAATGTATTGTATTTGATAAAACAGGAACTCTTACGCAGGGCGCGTTTGAAGTAACTGCCATTCACCACAATGAAATTCCGCAAGAAAAGTTATTAGAATATTCTGCTTTGGCTGAAAGCGCATCATCACACCCTATAAGCAAAAGTTTGCAGCGCGCTTACGGTAAAGAATTAGATTTAAACAGAGTAACCGATATAGAAGAAATCAGCGGCAACGGGGTTGTAGCAAAGGTTGACGGAATAGTTGTTGCTGTAGGTAATAATAAATTAATGGGCAAGCTTGGTATCAAATACACAGATTGTCATAAAACGGGAACAATCATTCACATAGCTACAGACGGTAATTATGCGGGGCATATTGTTATTTCAGATGTTATTAAGCCTACTTCAAAAAAGGCAGTTGAAAGTCTGAAAAATGCAGGTGTTAAAAATATTGTTATGCTCACAGGTGATGCGACACCCGTAGCTAAACAGGTTGCAGATGAACTTAAAATAGACAGTGTATACAGTGAATTGTTACCTGGCGATAAGGTATCAAAGGTTGAAGAATTAATGACAGCAAAGCGGCAAAAATCAACCGTTGCCTTTGTTGGTGACGGCATTAACGATGCGCCTGTGCTTGCGCGTGCCGATATAGGTATCGCAATGGGCGGCATAGGTTCTGATGCCGCGATTGAAGCGGCTGATGTTGTGCTTATGGACGATGACCCTGTAAAAATTACAAAAGCAGTCAAAATTTCACGCAAGTGCATAGGTATTGTATATCAAAACATAGTGTTTGCAATCGCTATTAAGGTGTTGGCTTTAATATTAGTTGCTATAGGTACGGCCAATATGTGGTTTGCGGTTTTTGCTGATGTGGGTGTTGCGGTTATTGCCATACTTAATGCAATTAGGGCTATGTTTGTAAAAAAGCTTTAAAAATTAAAATTTAAACTAAAAAGACGAAAACGGAAAATTACCGTTTTCGCCTTTTTTTATACCCTTATTGCGACATAGTTCTTAATATAAAGGTTATATAATATTATTTATAGTGGGGTGGTTAAATGATAGTCTATGCAGACATATTGATACTTGTAAATTTTATAGTAGACTATTTTTTACTGCTTTTGACCTCAAAATTTCTACATAAAAATACGCGGATTTTGCGGTTGCTTTTAGGTGCTGCCGCAGGCGGAGTTTTTTCGCTTTATATATTTTTACCGCAGGTAAATTTTTTGCTTGAAATGACGGTACATATTTTTATGTGCGCAATTATGTGCTTTATTACTTTTGGAATTTGCAGTGCAAAAGATTTTTTCAGAAGCGCGGCGGTATTATTTGCGGTAAATTTTGCTTATAGCGGCGCTATGATAGCTGTGTGGTATCTTTTTAAACCTAATGGTATGGTAATAAACAATTCGGTTATTTATTTTGATATATCACCGTTGTTTTTAATCGCCTTTTCGGTGCTGGGCTATTTTATTGTAACGCTTTTGAAAAGGCTGTTGCAAAAAACTTTTCCGCAAAGCACAAAATGTGAAGTTACTGTATATTGTTATGATAAAAAACTATGTCTTTGCGGTATAGCCGATACAGGTAATTCTTTGAAAGATATTTTTGAAATTTCACAAATATTCATAACAGAGTTGAATATAGTTGATGCGCTTTTGGGTTCAGATAAAACAAGTGAACAATGCGCGTTGCGCTACAGAGCAATTCCGTGCGACACTGTCACGGGAACTGAAATTCTTGACGGTTACCGCATAGATAAAATAGAAATTAATTACAATAAACGAAAAATATCTTTTAAAAATCCTGTGTTGGCGGTATCGCGCACGCCGCTTACTGACTGCCAGATTATTATTAATCCTGAAATACTCAACTAATGAATGGGGAATACATATGAAAATTAAAAAACTTTTAAACGAACTTATTATAAAACTGTTTGCAAAAAGAGCAATTTATTATATAAACGGCCCCGAAATTCTGCCGCCGCCACTCACAGCCGATGAAGAAACCGAGCTGCTTAACAGTAACAGCCAAGAGGCAAGAAACAAACTTATAGTACATAATTTACGGCTGGTAGTGTATATTGCTCGCAAATTTGATACCGCGCCCACAGGCATAGAAGATTTAATTTCAATCGGCACTATAGGTCTTATAAAGGCGGTCAACACCTTTTGCCCCGACCGAAATATAAAACTTGCCACATACGCATCAAGATGTATTGAAAATGAAATACTTATGCATTTGCGAAAAATATCTTCAAAGCGAAATGAAATATCTATTGACGAACCGCTAAACACCGATTGGGACGGCAACGAGCTGTTGCTTTCAGATGTGTTAGGCAGTGACGGCGATGAGGTAGGGCGCGGCATAGAGCAAGAGGATGAACGGCATCAGTTAAAAAGCTTTGTAGAAAATTTACCGCCGCGAGAACGCCAGATTATGGAAATGCGTTTTGGAATGAACGGATACCCCGAATATACTCAAAAGCAGGTAGCCGACACTTTAGGTATATCGCAGTCATACATATCTCGTCTTGAAAAAAGAATTATATCTAAATTAAAAAAGCAGATTGAAAAAGCGGTATAAATAAAGTAAAATATTATAGGTGATAGTTTTGAAATATTTTGCTTTATATCTCGGTTTTATAAATATAATTGCAATAATAATCTGTTTGACAGATAAATTAAAGGCAAAAAGCGGCGGTTGGCGCATCAGCGAAAAAACGCTTTTTACCGTAAGCCTTATAGGCGGTAGTATCGGTATGTATGTTACAATGCAAATTATTCATCATAAAACTAAACATAAACGGTTTATGATTGGTCTGCCTATAATAATTATTTTGCAAATTGCGTTAATTTTGTGGCTGTGCTACTTGACAAGTCATACACTTTAGCGTATAATTATAATATAAATTAAATCTTCGGGGCGGGGTGTAATTCCCCACCGGCAGTAAAGCCTGCGAGCCCGTAAAAACGGGTTGATTTGGTGAAATTCCAAAGCCGACGGTATAGTCCGGATGGTAGAAGAAAAATTTATAAACATAAATTTTTAAGCCCCCACAAAATATGTGGGGGCATTTCTTCTTTTTTCTTTTAATTTCCCTGAAGAAAGAAAGGAAAATGTAAAATGAAAAAACAAAATTTAGTCAGAGGTATTGCTGTAAGCGGGGTTATGGGAGCGATAGGATTTGTGCTTATGCTCCTTGAATTTCCCTTGCCCTTTATCATTCCGTCCTTTATAAAGCTTGATTTTTCGGAAATTCCCGCAATAATTACCGCCTTCGCCTTCGGCCCGCAGTACGGAGTATTGGTTTGCCTTATTAAAAACCTGCTTCACTTATTTGTTACTACCTCGGCGGGTGTGGGCGAGCTTTCAAACTTCCTTTTGGGAGCGGTTTTCACGGGCGTTGCGGGACTTATTTATATTAAGCGCAAAAACCGCAAGGGTGCACTTGTAGGGGCGCTTGCAGGCTCATTTGCAATGGCGGCGATAAGCGTTGTTACAAATTATTTTGTGGTTTATCCCGCCTATGTGGTGCTTTACGGTATGCCGATGG
>JBJFGD010000048.1:0-2977 GCA_051892355.1 Acutalibacteraceae bacterium
CTCCGTGCATTCCACAGCAATTTCACAGCACTCGACAACGGTGACGGTACACACAGCGAAACTTGTAGCGACTGTGGACTTGTTGGCGTAGCAACGGCTCACGATTGGTCAAATGCTGATGGCATTTGCGCAAAATGCGGCGCAGCATGTGGACACGGCTATGATGTAGATCCGGAAAACGGAGCATTGGTATTTGTAGAAACTATTCCGGGTGACTGTACAACACCGGCAAAGGGTGTTATGAAGTGTTCAATCTGCGGACTTGGCGACCCCCAAGTTATTGATGATCCCGCAGGTGCACCGGGCCACGATTGGTCAAACGCTGATGGCATTTGCGCAAAATGCGATACAGAATGTACTCACAATTGGGTAGATGACAAGTGTTCAATCTGCGGCAAAAAGCAATACGAACCCGGCGATGTAAACGGCGACGGCAAAGTAAACAATAAAGACTTAGGTCTTCTTATGCAGAAGCTTAATGAATGGGAAGTTGAATTTACCGGCGATGATGGTGATGTAACCGGCGACGGCAAATTAAACAACAAAGACTATGGCTTACTTATGCAGTTTGTTAACGAATGGGATGTAGAACTTGGCTAATCATTAATAAAACTTAACCAAAAGCGCTTGCTATAGTAATATAGCAGGCGCTTTTGCTGTATAATGCGATTTGGTAATTTTGACTTAAATTTTATTAAAACGGTTTATATTTAATTTGTCGATAATTGTTGACAAACTGAATTAGTTGTGCTAATATACTGATGTGGATTCACAACACAATAAAAGGGAGCTGAATGAAACTTCGGCTGAGAGGAAGTCCGCAGTAATTTGCTATGACTTCGACCTATAACCTGATGCGGATAATGCCGCCGTAGGAAAATAAAAGACCTATGCCGCATTACCGGTGTGTAATGCGGTTTTGTTTTTTTGTTTTCGTCAGAAAGAAAGGAAAATAAAAAAATGAAAAACAAACAACTTTACAAAATTTGTGAAAGCGCTGTTTTGTTAGCGCTTTCGGTAGCCCTTAGCTTTGTTAAAATCGAAATCGGCGCCTTTGGCGGTTCTATCGACTTTGTTATGATACCGCTGTTTATCATTGCATACCGCAACGGTATCGGCTACGGTGTTGCAAGCGGACTTATTTTCGGCTTTATCAAATGCCTTATCGGCGGCGGTATCGGTTGGGGACTTCCTTCGGTATTGCTTGACTATGTTTTGGCATATGGAGCCGTAGGTATTGCAGGTCTTTTCAAAAACAAGTTTTGGGCGGTTGAGCTTTCAACATTTTTAGGCTGTCTTGCAAGATTTGTGATACATTTTATAAGCGGTGTTACAATCTATATGATTACAGTTCCTACAGAAATTGCAGGCATAGGCACATTTGCAAACCCAGTTATTTATTCAATAGTTTACAATGCGGTTTATATGCTGCCTAATACCGTTATCGCAATAGTTGTTATGGCGATGTTAAGATATCCTCTAAAAAAAATGAAAACAATATAATAAATTAAAAGGTTGCAGTAAAAACGGAAGTTTTTACTGCAACCTTTTTTCTTTTTGTATGTTATTTAATAAAATCTAAAAGCTCAAGCTCGAAATAGGGGTTGTTTGCAAAGTGTTGATAAGCAAGATAACTGCGCTTTTCGGGCGGAAGGTTTTCAGCACCCATAAAGGTGTTGCCGCAGTAAATACGGCGGGGCGCAAGGTTTATGCCAAGCTCTTTAAAATATTCACGCATATTTTCAACGCGCTGTTCAAAGTCTTCATAATTGCGGTTTTTCCACTCGGTCCACGAAACCTCGCTCATGGCAAGCAATCTTACATAGGTTTGAAAATCAAATTTTCTTTCATGGGGTATGTATTCGGTCCACTGGGGCATTTCAAAACCGACTATACATTCTTCGTTTGTAAAGCCCTCGAAATACGGGTTGTAGTTATATGTTTTTGAAAGCGGAATTTTGGCAAACGGCATATCCGAATAAACATAGGGCGAAAGCATTTGAATGGTTTTTCCGCCCTTTTCTGCCCAGTCGCGTGCTTTTTCAAGTGCGCGCACCGTCCAGACATGGGCTATTGCCGACTTGTCAAGATTGTCGCTTATAATTTCGTTATAGCCTACTGTTTGTTTGCCCTTTTCTTTAAGGTAGGCAATAAGAATATTGTTAAAATATCCGTGAAGTTCAATATGGTCTTTAAGCCCTTCTTTTTTCATAAGCGCCTGACAGTCGGGGCAGTTGTCCCAAGATTCAGACTCGACTTCGTCGCCGCCTATATGAAAATAAGGTGAGGGGAATATTTCGCAAAGCTCATCAATTAAGGTTTTAACAAATTCGTAAACGGCAGGCTTTGCGCAGCAAAGGTTGTTTTTAAAAATACCGAACTGACTTTCAACCTCAATTTGCTCGCCGGTGCATGAAAGTTCGGGGTAGCAGGCAATAGCCGCCGATGCATGACCGGGAACATCAATTTCGGGCACAACGGTTATATTCCGTTCTGCGGCGTAAGCTACAATTTCGCGCGCTTGGTCCTGCGTGTAAAACAGGCCTTTGCCGTATTCACCCTTGTTGTAGGGGTTTTCTTTGTCGCGCATTTGTTTTATGCTGTAGGGCGTGCCTTTTCGGGTGGTGCCTTTTTCGGTAAGCAGGGGGTACTTTTTGATTTCTATTCTCCAGCCCTGATCATCTGAAAGGTGCCAGTGAAAAATATTCATTTTAATGCTTGCCATATAGTCTAAAATCTGTTTGATTTTGTCTATTGTCCAAAAATGGCGGCTGCAGTCAAGCATAAAACCGCGCCAAGAATGTTTGGGCGCGTCGTCAACAAGAACGGCATTAAAACTGTCGTGGCCCGCAGCGAGCTGAACAACAGTCATAAAACCGTAAAGCGCACCGGCTTTGCCCGAACAAAAAATGTTGATGTTGCCGTTTTCGTATAAAATTTTATAACCCTCTTCGGCAATATCTTTATCAACTATAAA
>JBJFGD010000048.1:3077-5347 GCA_051892355.1 Acutalibacteraceae bacterium
TGTAATATAATATGTATAATTGGGAGAGAATTGGATTTTCTCAATCGTGATAGGTAGTTAATCTCGTCACAAAAATAATTTTAATTGCATTTTTGGGAGGTGCAAGCAAGAATGGCAACAGCAACAAATCTACTTTCGGTTATTGAACTTCAAGCCGAAACAATCCCTAACTGGATGGTTATTGTAATGGGCATCGGCACTGTGTTTATAGGTCTTATATGCATAATCATTTTATGCAAAATAATGGGACTTTTCTTTGCAGGAAGCCGTAAATCCGACAAAAAGGCTGCCGAAGTAAAAGCGGCACCCACAGCAGTAAACCCTGTTATAGAGAACCGTCAAGAAATTATCGCAGCGGTAACGGCTGTATGCGCAGAGGAAATGGGTAAAGATGTTTCCGCTATCCGAGTAATTTCATTTAAAAAGATTTAATTAAAAAAGAAAAAACAAAAAGAGGTAATTACAAATGAAACAGTATAAAGTAACCGTAAACGGCACCGCTTATGAAATCACACTTGAAGCTATTGATGCTGCCGATGTTAAGGCTGCCCCTGCTGCAGCACCTGCACCGACGGCTGCCCCCGCAGCTGCACCTGCAGGCGGCGAGACTGTTGCCGCACCTATGCCCGGCAACATTCTTGACATTAAAGTTGCAAACGGCGCTTCTGTTAAAAAAGGCGATGTACTTGTAATTCTTGAGGCTATGAAGATGGAAAACGAAATCACAGCTCCATGTGATGGCACTGTAACCGTAGTTGTTACAAAAGGCGCTTCTGTAGAGACAGGTGCAACCATCTGCACAATAGCATAATTTTGCTATTTCAAGGAGTAAAAACAATGGAATTTTTAGAAAGATTAATTGAATTTCTGAAAAGCACAGGCTTTTATATGCTTTTCGGAAGCTTTATGGATGGCGGCTGGAAAAATCTTGTAATGATAGCCCTTTCTTGCTTTTTGCTTTGGCTTGCTATTAAGAAAAAGTTTGAACCGCTGCTTCTTATAGGTATTGCGTTTGGTATGTTGCTTACCAATCTTCCCGGTGCAGATATGTATCACGGCAATTTGTGGACACAGTTTATGAACCACGAAATCGGATACGGTGAAATCATGCTTAAGGGCGGTCTGCTTGACTACCTTTATATAGGTGTTAAAACCTGTATTTACCCCTGCCTCATCTTTATAGGCATAGGTGCTATGACCGACTTCGGCCCGCTTATTTCTAACCCCAAATCATTACTTTTGGGTGCTGCCGCACAGGTAGGTATTTTTGTTACCTTTATCGGTTGTTTCTATCTTGGATTTCCGCAAGAAGCTGCCGCATCTATAGGCATCATCGGCGGTGCAGACGGCCCAACAGCTATTTATACCACATCACAGCTTTATCCTAACCTTTTAGGTCCAATAGCGGTTGCTGCTTACTCATATATGGCGTTGGTGCCTGTAATTCAGCCGCCTATAATGAAGCTGCTCACCACCAAAAAAGAGCGCCAAATAATTATGAAACCTTTGCGTCAGGCTACAAAGACCGAAAGAATTATCTTTCCGATAGTGGTTACAATATTTGTAGCATTGTTAGTTCCTTCGGCAACTCCGTTGGTTGGTTGCTTAATGCTTGGTAACCTTTGGAAAGAGTCAGGTGTTGCTGAACGCCTTTGCAAGACTGCTCAAAATGAGCTTATGAATATTGTAACAATATTCTTGGGTATCTCGGTTGGCGCTACCGCTACCGCAGAAGCCTTCCTTAACCTTAATACACTCAAGATTTTGGCAATGGGTATTGTTGCATTTGGTATCGGTACTGCCAGCGGCGTATTGCTTGCAAAGCTTATGAATATTTTCACCAAAAACAAAATCAATCCGCTTATCGGTTCGGCAGGTGTATCTGCTGTTCCTATGGCGGCACGCGTATCACAGTCGGTCGGTCAGAAAGAGAACCCGTCAAACTTCTTGCTTATGCACGCTATGGGGCCAAATGTTGCGGGTGTTATCGGTTCGGCTATCGCCGCAGGTGTGTTGATTTCTCTGTTTGGTTAATAAATAGGAGGATATATTTATGGCAAACAAACCTTTATATATTACAGATACCATTTTGCGTGACGCTCATCAGTCGCAGGCGGCAACCCGTATGCGCCTTGAGGATATGCTACCCGCACTTGAGCGCCTTGACAAAATTGGTTATTGGTCGGTTGAATGTTGGGGCGGCGCTACATTTGATGCTTGTATGCGTTTTCTTAACGAAGACCCGTGGGAGAGACTGCGCACCCTCAAAA
>JBJFGD010000049.1:0-5216 GCA_051892355.1 Acutalibacteraceae bacterium
AAAAGGTCACATTTATTCCCATTGCTTTAGCCGCAATTTCATTATCACGAATAGATGTAATAGCTCTGCCGTGTTTTGAGCGAATAAGGTTTTGTGTAACAGCAAGGCACACAAGCACCAAAACAAGTGCTATTATAAATAAAGTGTTTTTGTCAAAGCGCGGTGTATCAAGACCAAGCGAGCCGCCAAAAGATTCATCGCTTGAGTTCATAAACACAGAACGAACTATCTCACCGAAAGCAAGAGTTACTATTGCTAAATAGTCACCGCGAAGGCGAAGTGCCGGTAAACCGATTATAATGCCAAATAAAGCCGCCACAATACCACCAACGATAAGCGATACAAAAAGGGTAGGGTATTCGCCTAAAATAGGTTCTAATATAACGGCAGTTTTACCGCCAAGATAAGCGCCAACACACATAAAACCTGCATGTCCTAATGATAACTCGCCCAAAAAGCCTACTACCATACTAAGCGATACTGCAAGCATTATAGCGATTGCAATTTTTTCGAGCAGATATACATCTGAACTTTTAAGCGCACCCGAAAAAGAGAGCAGGGCAAAAACAACTGTAAAAGCAGCAATTACTGCATAGTTTATATAATGTTTCCATTTAATTTTATTTAAACTTGCCATTATACCTTCTCCCTCCTCTTTTTGCCTAATATACCTGTGGGACGCACCAACAAAATTATAATAAGAATTAAAAATTCAATAGCATCAGTATAAGGGGCAATAGCAGGAATTGTTAATGAAATAGCTTCAACAACACCAATAAGCAAGCCGCCAACCATAGCGCCGGGTATTGAACCGATACCGCCTATAACAGCGGCAGTAAACGCCTTAATACCGGGCATGGCACCAAGTGTGTTTGTAAGGCTTGGCGATTTCAGCAACATAAACAAACCTGCAAATGCGGCAAGGCCGGAGCCTATTGCAAATGTAATCATAATTATTTTGTTTACATTTATGCCCATAAGCTGTGCGGCACCCTTGTCTTCTGATACGGCAATCATAGCACGGCCTGTTTTGGTAAATTTTACAAACAGGCTTAAGGCTATCATTATAAGCATTGAGCAGCCAAGAGTCACCAAAGTATAAACAGGCACGGTAAGCCCTGCAAATTTAACATTGCCAAGGTCGGCAACATTTACCATTTTAGGTGCAGCGCCAAATATTATTTGAGCAGTAGACTGTAAAAGGTAACTTACACCTATAGCGGTTATAAGCACCGCAAGCGGTGAGGCGCCGCGTAAAGGCTTGTATGCTATTTTTTCAATAGTAATACCCAGTGCCACACAGAATATAACAGCCGCAATTAAGCCTAAAATAGGGTTGCCTGTTAATGACATAGTAACAAATATTGTATATCCGCCAACCATTATAATATCGCCGTGGGCAAAGTTTAGCATTTTGGCAATACCGTAAACCATTGTATAGCCAAGCGCTATCATAGCGTATGTACTGCCCATGCTAAGGCCGTTAATTAAAGTTTCAATAAATTTCATAATAAAATTCCTAATGTTTATTATGACAATTTGCCGCCGCAGTAAATCTGCGCCGGCAAACATATCATTTCAATTAAAATAAGTATAAATTACTGGGCTGAATTTGCGGTTTTAAGAGTGTATTTAACAGCTTCTTTAGAAACATAACCGTTATCTTCCCAAGTGATGTTATTGCCGGTTACACCGCTGTATGAGAAATCGCCTGTGAACTGTGCTTTAAGTATATCGCAAAGGTCAGATGCTGAAATTGTAACATCAATTTCTTCGCCTGCATCAATTGCAGCCTTCATAGCGTTGTATATTGCATATACACAGTCATAAGCAGAAGCACCAAACTGGTTAAGTGTGTCAGTGCCGAACTTGTCGGTGTATTTTTTAATGAAATCTGCAGCAGCACCTTCGGTTGCGTTAGAGTCAAAGTGTGAAAGCATAGAAACTTCTTGAGGAATAACGCTAAAGTCTTCAAACTGACCTGCAAGACCGTCGAAACCGTCACAACCATAGTAAACAGCATCTGCAGCAACAGTATCTTTAGCCTGTGTCATAAATATTGAAGCAGGTGTGTAATAGATTGGCATAAATATGAATTCACAATCTTTAAGTGTAGTAATTTGTGCTGAGAAGTCGGTTTCGTTAGCTGCAGTAAATACAGCTTCTACAGTTTCAATTGAAGAATCAAGATTTTCTTTAAACTGCTTGAAGATACCGTTTGAATAAGCATCATCTGACTTGTAGAATATGCCTATCTTCTTAAGACCGGTAGAGTTTACATAGTCAGCAGCAACTTTACCCTGGTTACCGTCAGCAAAGCACATCTGGAAACCGTTATCGTTCTTAGGAATGTCATCGCCTGAAGCAGAGGGAGTAATGAAGAATACATTATCTTCTGCAGAAAGATTTGTGTATTCAAGACCGGGGGCAGTAGTAACAGTACCAAGTGAAACCTGCATACCGCCTTCAAGCATTGAAGCATAGTTAGCTGCAACCTTTGTTGCATCATGTGTGTCATCGGTTGCAAGCAACTTAAACTTAACACCGTTTAAACCGCCGGCAGCGTTGATTTCATCAACGGCCATCTGTGCTGAATTTTGAACAGCAGTACCGTAAACAGCAGCGGGTCCTGTAAGAGGGCCTGAAAAACCGATAACATATTCGGTATTGTTTGCTGTGTAGTTGTTTCCGCCGCAAGCCGCAAGGCTGAATACCATTGCAAAAGCCAACAAAGCGGCGAATGCTTTTTTGAAGATTGATTTCATAATAAAATCCCCTTTTCTCAAAATTTTAATATTTAAAAATATTATTTTTATATTTTAGCACATTAAAGTGATTTTGTAAATAAAAAATTTACACAATGTTAAAATTTTTTATTTTGACCGTTTTGTTATAATTGTAAATTATTTCAATTCTACTTCACCCAAAACAGTGTTTATAATATAGTCACCCTTAAATTTACGCAATTGTTCCATATGGGGTTGATTTATATGTATTTGCTGATGTTCTTTAGATTTCCACTGCTCTATAAGCAAAAGTTCATTAATGTCGCTTTCTGACAGATAGTAATCATATTTTATACAACCGTTTTCACTTCTTATGGCATCTAAAATTCCTGTTTCCTTAACTTTGCTAATAAACGCTTCGCGCTTTTGCGGTAAACATTCAAATTTAACATATATTGTGTACATAAAAAATCTCCTTCAATTAAAAAAAGAGTTGCCGAAAGACAACTCTTTCTATATCTTATTTATATCTTAATTTAATTGCTGTGGTTGAAAGAAATGTTTTTTAATTAGTATGTAGGCTAATATGTATGCCGCACCAAGACATCCGCTTGTTATAAATGCTTTAAAATCGTCTATGCAGGGAAGGGCAGAAATGCAGTTGAAAATACCGAGTACCAATAACCAAGATTTTGCTGCGTTAAGTTTTTCAATACAGAAATTATCAATTTCTGCCGATATGTAAAGTGATTTTGCAAATTTGTGGATACTGCGCATACCAAAAATATTTACTATTGCCGCAATAACACAGATAACAAAAAGCATTATAAAAGCAACTACAGCTATAATCATAATTGAAGCTGTTGTAAGACCTAAAAGACTGTCAAACCCGTTAACAGAAAAAGCATACTCGGATAATACTTCTTGCATAATGCTTTCAAATTCTGCAGTGCTGCCGATTGCTAATGTAATTATGGCACCTATAACAGTTGCAAAACCAAGAAAACCGATTAGTACCCAGTTAAGAACATACGCGGCGAAAACCGTACCGCTTACACAGCGCATGTTTTTAATATCTACTTCGTTTTTAGTAGCTTTAGCATATATTAACCAAAGAAAAATAGTAAACAGTATAAGCAAAAGAGGTATATTTTTGCTTGCTATTGAAAAAACGGTTGCAACGCTTACTAAAATACATAAAACAAGGAAAAGTTTATCTTTGAAAATATTTAATATTTTTTGTTTTACCGCACTTGTGGGAGCTTCGGTTGGTTCAGTAGGTGACACCGGACTGCCGCAAAAAGTACAAAAAGCACTGTTTTCAACGATTTCGTTACCGCAATTGTTACATTTCATAAAAAATCCTCCTTAAATTGTTTATTTTAGATTATCATAAATCAACAATTTTTTCAATATAAAATTTTATCATTATCAAAATATAACCGTTATATAAAAATCCGCCCGAAAAAATCGGGCGGATAAATTTAAATTCATCGTTTTTTAATTATTCTGCAAATTCCTATACCTGTAAAAGCGGCACTTATAAACAAAAATGAGACTAAAATAACAAACATAATATTTGAGTTGGTATACTCTGCCCAATTATTTAAATTGATTTGATAGTAATTTTCTTTTCCGTTAAATAAAACATTGACCACATACCCCGAAAAATAAAATGCGACACCACCAATCAATGTGCAAACGCCTGTTTTTAAAAACGCATCAAAGTTAAAACAACATATAACTGCACAAAGTATAACGGGTGCAAAACCATAGCAGGTCATTTTTATTGCAGATGCAAGCATAAAAGGGTGCCAAACATATATAACCAACAGCAGTAAAACTGTTAAAACAAATGCTAATGTAAACGAAATTAAAAATTTAAAATGTGCTATTTTGCTTTTAGATAATATGATTGGTAAAAACAATAATACATACCCAATTAAAGTGCCGATACAAGCGGTCGGAACCCAATAAATACTTTTTGTGTATACCGCACAGGTGAATAATAGTAAACAAATTGACAACAGACTTGTAACGGTAAAAACAAGTAATTTTTTTGAATTAAAAAAGTATGTAAAAGTGGGCATAAATGAGTATGCGCATATTAAAGATGATAACACAACAAAAAACCAAGAAAGTGTATGGTTTACTGCAAGGTTACAAATAAAGCAAGTAATCAATGCAATCGCATATGATATTGTCGGTATCCAAAACCAAGCACCGCTGATTACACGAAACTGACGGGCTTCGTGCTGCAGCTTTCTTGTTGTTGTATCGTTTGTTGCAGTAATAAATTCGTGTTCACTTATATCAAGAACACGGCATATATCGGCAATTAAAGTAATGTCCGGGTATGATGCGCCGCGTTCCCATTTGCTTACTGCCCCCTCTGTAACGCATAATAATTCTGCCAACGCTTTTTGAGAGTAATTTTTTTCGGTTCGTTTGGCTTTTATAAATGAACCAAATGTTTTTTTATCGGTCATA
>JBJFGD010000050.1:0-5203 GCA_051892355.1 Acutalibacteraceae bacterium
CCGGACTCACTTGAAACATATTCTACCGAGGCAACATTGTTGAGCTCTGATATTTTATCACAAAGAGCCTTTGCTTCATCTTCACTATGTATAACATAATCTGATTCTGCTATGCCGTTTTCATCGGCATTATCTGCGGCATCTTCACTTGACTCAAAATTGTCGCTGTAAAGCGCCCAATTATAGTCTTTCATATAAACCATAACAACATTCTGCTGTTCAAGGTTGCCAATAGCTACATTAACATTTTCTGAAATAAGAATTGCAAGACCTATTACAACCATACATGCAACAAGCACACCTATTGATGCTAAAGACATAAGCCGGTTTGCCCACGCGCCTTTAAAGCCTTCTTTAACAAGGTATCTAACACTGCTAATTTTCATCAGTCGGCACCCCCTGCTGCGTTGTCGGCAACAATTCTGCCGCTGTCAAGCATAATTACACGGTGCTTAAAATCTCTTACTAAATTGTGGTCATGCGTTACCATTAAGATAGTTGTACCGCGTTTGTTAATCTCTGTAAGCAGAGATACTATTTCATATGACATATTAGGGTCAACATTACCGGTAGGCTCGTCCGCGATAATTAAATCAGGATTATTAACAAGAGCCCTTGCAAGACCTACACGCTGTTGCTCACCGCCTGAAAGCTGCATAGGCATTGAACGCGCCTTATCGCCAAGCCCCACTTTGCTGAGAGCCTTTGAAACCTCGCGGCGAACTTCTCTGCCGGACTGCCCCACTACATGCATAGCAAAAGCTACATTATCAAATACATTCATAGTAGGTATGAGCCTAAAGTCTTGAAATACTATTCCCATAGTGCGACGAAGCATAGGCACCTGCTTGCGCGGCATTTTTGTAAGATTAAAACCGTTAACACTAATAATGCCGGTATTTGCCTTTTCTTCACGCATAATAAGTTTCATAAAGGTACTTTTACCGGCACCCGATGAACCCACTACAAAAACAAATTCACCTTTATTTATTTTTATATTAACATCCTCTAAAGCATGTGTGCCGCTTGGATAAGTTTTTGATACACCCCTGAATTCTATTACGGGCTCTGCAGAAGTAGAATTTTCTGCAAATTGCTCGAGTAGTTCTTCAGACATAAGAAAAAATCACTCTTTCAATTAATATTTTATAGGATTACTTTTTAGATATTTGTTAACCATCAATGCAATTTTAAAGATAATTGCATGGTCAAACTCACGAAGGTCAAGACCTGTAATTTTTTTAATTTTTTCAAGACGGTACACAAGTGTATTTCTGTGTACAAACAGTTTTCTTGAAGTTTCTGACACATTAAGATTATTTTCAAAAAATCTTTGAATAGTGAAAAGTGTTTCTTGATCAAGGCTGTCAATAGAACCGCGCTTAAACACTTCTTTTAAGAATGTTTCACAAAGTGTTGTAGGCAACTGATAAATAAGTCTTGCTATACCAAGATTATCATAAGAAATAATGGTCTTTTCTGTATCAAACACCTTGCCGACTTCAAGAGCAGTCTGTGCTTCTTTAAACGACTTTGCAAGATTTTTAAGATTATTTACGGTAGTACCTATACCAATAACGGTATGAACATAAAATTCACCCGAAAGCGTATCGGCAATAGAAGATGCCAGATTTTCAATATCTTTGCGCCCAATATTAGGCTTTGTTTCTTTTACAAGAGCAATATCGGTTTCATTTATGTTTATGACAAAATCCTTATTCTTTTCAGGGAACAGATTTTGCAGAACCTCATAAACCGAAACATCACCGCCGTCAAGATTGCGTATAATTATTACTGTGCGTGACACATCACTGTCAAAATAAAGTTCACGCGCTTTAATATAAATATCACCGGGCAAAATGTTATCAAGAATTATATCTTTAATAAAGTTGCTGCGATCATATTTTTCATCATAATAATTTTTTATGTTAGCAAAAGCTACTGCAATAATTAACGCATATTTGCCGCATAAAATGTCGGTGCCCTCAACAAACACGGTATAATCAGTACCCTGTGACGAAACCACAGGCTTAAAGGTATAGCCGCCATCGGTAAATTCCTCTGCTACAGGAATAACCGAAATATCAAGTTGTTCGCCTATTCTGCCGAGTTCGCTGCAAGCAATTATTGTATTGTTAGCATCCATTACACCAAAGGTTTTATCAATTACATCCTTCATTTGGTGAATTACGGACTGAAATAAACGGTTTGACATACTTTTTTTACACATCCTTACTCAAATTTTATTTTTTTACAACTATATATACATTTTACACGAAAATATAAAAATTTGCAAGTCATATATTTTATATTCTGAACACTTTAATATGCAGTTTATAAAATATCTATATTTTTTTACTGCAAATAGTTACTATAAATTCATCTTTATATTGTGTTTCAAAGCAAAAATCTTTTGAAAAAGTATCATTGGTTTTTGCGCTTGAAAGCGGTATCCCCATCAACTTTACGGCAGATTCTTTTTTTGTAAAAATCTCGATATATCTTTTGCTTATTAAATCATTTTTCGCGTTAACATATTCACTTTCGGCACTGTTAAAGAAACGATAATTTTCTCTCTTTTTTATTGGTTTAATTTTTTGTATATCAATACCCACAGGGTTATCACTAAACACACACACAACATTTGTTTCGCTATGCGAAATGCTAAAATAGCAAAAATCGCAAAACGGTTTGCCGTGCTCGTTGAAATAAATTGAAAAATCAGACTTGTGATATAGTTCAAACGCACCTCGCCATAGTAAAATATATCCCGCAAGCGAACGCATTTTATCTTCTGGTTTCTTTTTAGCATCTATTTTTTTCTTTAAAGTACAATCAAGCAGACCATACTGTTTGGTATAGTCTGCTTGCGAAAAATCTGTAATAAGCGCACGGTAAATTTTTATCATTTTATTACCGCTTTTTCATAAAGATATTCCATAACAATATCTTGAACGGCATAGCTTTCGGCGATTACGGGCTGGTCTACCGTTTGACTTTCTAATGTACTTGCATATATTTCAAGATTTTCTTTATCAAGTATATAATACATTGCCATATTTACATCCATAAGCGGAAGAACAATTTGATTTTTAATTTGCTGTTCTTCTTCATCTGTAAAATCTGCGGTGCTGTCACCTGATGAAGATACCATAAGTTCTTCGACTGCTTTGCAAAGAATTTTTACATCACCTGCAGGATAATCGGTTATTTTGGTTCTTTCACGAACAATGTTAATAAGCTGCTGCATAACAGCACGCTTATTAAGATATTTTACATAATCATCTATAGAATCTAAATCTAATGCTTTATAAATTTCTTCAGGATTTTTTGCAATAGCATTTACTGTAACTGTAAATACGGCATCAACACCTGCAAGGCTTGTTTGGTTATAGTTTTCCGGGAATGTTGCCGTAACATCTACGGTTTCGCCCACCTTTACACCGATAAGCTCATCTTCAAAATCATCTATAAATGTACTTGAACCTATAATCAGATGTGCACCCTCTGCCGTGCCGCCTGCAAATGCCTCTTCACCGTTATAGCCTATATAGTCAATATTTACCATGTCACCCAATTCAACTGCTATATCAGCCGAAGTGTCAAATGTAACACTTTCTTCAATAGCATCATCTGTAATTTGATAGTTGCGTATATCTGATGCTAAAATATTGTTATAAATTCTTTGAAAATCTTCGGTTGTTGTATCAACTTCTATACCAAGATAATCGCTTACTTCAATATAATCGGCAAGGTCTACTTTATTGTAAAGTTCTCTGCCTTTTTTGCCGCATCCTGTAATAAAAGTAAGCATTAAAATTGCTGTCATAAAAATTGCTGTTAATTTTTTCATATATGCCACCCTAAAATCATTATTTTTTTAATATGAAATCGTAATTAAGCCTTAAGTTCACCTTTTGATGAGGCTTTTAAATAAGCGTTTATAAAACCGTCTAAATCGCCGTCCATAACAGCGTTTATATTTCCGGTTTCAAAGCCGGTTCGATGATCTTTTGCCATTGTATAGGGCATAAACACATAAGAACGAATCTGTGAGCCCCAAGTAATTTCTTTTTGAACACCTTTTATGTCTTCTATTTTTTCAAGATGCTCGCGTTCTTTAATTTCGAGCAATTTTGACTTTAACATACGCATAGCTTGCTCACGGTTTTGAAACTGGCTGCGTTCATTTTGACAAGCAACTACTATGCCTGTGGGAATATGTGTAAGGCGAACCGCAGATGATGTTTTGTTAATGTGCTGACCGCCTGCACCCGAAGATCTGAAAACATCCATTTTGATGTCTTCTTCACGAATTTCTATATCGGTATCGTCAGATATTTCAGGCATAACCTCAAGTGAAGCAAACGATGTATGTCTTCTGCCGGAAGCATCAAACGGTGACACACGCACAAGACGGTGAACACCCGATTCGCTCTTTAAATAACCGTAAGCATTTTCACCCTCAACTAACATTGTGGCACTTTTAAGCCCCGCCTCATCGCCGTCAAGAAAATCAAGCACTTTTACCGAAAAGCCGTGACGCTCGCTCCAACGGGTGTACATACGCACAAGCATTGAAACCCAGTCCATAGCCTCGGTGCCACCTGAACCTGCATGAAATGTAAGCAGAGTATTATTGGCATCGTATTCACCTGTAAGCAGGGTTTGCAAACGAAGTGAAGACAGTTTATTTTCGAGCTCGTCAACCGCAGAGGTTATTTCACCTACCATAGATGCATCGCCCTCTTCATCTGCCATATCAATAAGCACTAAAAGGTCTTCATAAGAAGAAGCAATGCTGTCATACTCTTCAACTTTATTTTTTAGTTTACCTGTCTTTTGCACAACTATCTGCGAATTTTCAATATCGTCCCAAAAACCGGGAGCCGCCTGTTTTTGCTCAAGCTCTTCTATTTCGCGTTTTAGCTTATCATAACCTATTGCATCGCGCAGGTCTTTGATTTCTTGATCGTTAGCAATAAGCCGCAATTTTAACTGCTCAAATTCAAGCATTCATTTTCCTCCGTTAATTTGCTGTTTTTAAAACATATGCGTGCCATTCTTCTCGAACAAGACTTTGAATAATAACAAAACCGTGTTCTGCTGCCGCATTTTCTACCTCTGATGTGCGCATATCAATTATACCCGACACAATAAGTATGCCGTTATCTTTCATAAAATCTGCGACATTATCAAAAAG
>JBJFGD010000051.1:0-5160 GCA_051892355.1 Acutalibacteraceae bacterium
AAACACAACAAGACCCACAGCATCGTCAAGCGCTACTATAGGCAACAGAATGTCAGTCACAGGACCCTTTGCCTTATACTGACGGACTACCATAAGAGTTGCGGCAGGTGCCGTTGCAGCTGCTACTGCACCCAAAACAATTGCTGAAGGCATTGGGAGTTTGTCAGGGATAATAAAATGAAGACCTATAAGCACTGCATCTACAACTAAAGTTGTGAAAACCGCCTGAAAAACACCCACAACTGAAGCCTGCTTACCTATCTTTTTAAGCTGTGCCAAACGGAATTCATTACCTATTGAAAAGGCAATAAAACCGAGGGCAACATCGCTGATTATACCGTAAGACTTTACATCTTCAAGACTTACAAAGCCAAGTCCTTTTATACCTAACGCGCCTAAAATATAAGGCCCTATAAGCACGCCGGCTACAAGGTAAGCGGTAACAGCAGGCAGCTTTACTTTTTTAGCAAGTCGCGACATCATTAGCCCTGCAAAAAGAGCAACAGATAAGGTTAATAGAATTTGCATAATTATACCCTCTTGGTAATCTAAAAAATTTTCACGCGTGTAAGTATAGCACAATCAAGATTTAAAAACAAGTGAAAATTTGTATAAAAATTATGCTTGTTTATCAAGTATTTTCAAGTATTTTTAAAATTTGAGGAAATGGCTCTACAGAACGCTTTAAAATGCCGTGCATCTGCGCAATTGCAATGCCGTAATTAGTTACCGGTGTACCGCTTTCGTTGCAGCGCAAAATTCGGGATTTCATCTCTTTTTCATTAAGCATACAACCGCCGCAATGCACAACCAAAGCATACTCTGATGTGCTTTCGGGAAATTCTGTGCCGGAAGTAAATGAAAACTCTAAATTTTTACCTGTGTAGTTTTTAATCCAATCGGGTAATTTAACAGTGCCGATATCCTTGCACTGACGGTGATGTGTACAACCCTCTGAAATAAGAATTTTGTCGCCGTCTTTCAATTTATCAAGCTGCGCCGCGCCCCTTACAACCGTGCTTAAATCACCTTTATAACGGGCAAACAGAATAGAAAATGATGTTAGCATAATATCACGAGGCACAATTTTTGATACCTGCCCAAAAGCCTGTGAATCGGTAATTACAAGTTTGGGCGGATTTTTTAAAAGTGCCAGTGTTTCTTTAAGCTCGGTTTCACGGCTTGCCACTACCGTAGCGCCTATATCAAGCAATTCGCGAATGGTTTGCTGCTGTGGTAAAATCAGCCTACCCTTAGGTGCAGAAGAATCAATCGGTATTACCAGCACAACCGTATCATTGAGTTCGACCAAATCTGCAAGTATTTTTTTATCACTATCGGCCTCTTTTGCCATAGCTGCTATCTTTTCTTTCAATTCATAAATATTAAAATTTTCTTGCGCGCTTACATAAATTTCATTTTCAGCGGCATTAGGCACCGAAGTAAGCAGGTCTGCTTTATTAAACGCAATAATATGCGGCAGTTTTTTTTCTTGAAATAAAGCAATCAGCTCACGGTCTATATCTGAAAGACCTTTTTGACTGTCTACCACAAGAATAGCGACATCTGTTTGTTGCAATACCTGTTTTGCCCTTGCAACACGCTGCTCGCCCAATTCACCTACATCATCTAAACCTGGGGTATCTATAATAACTACAGGCCCCATTGGTAAAAGCTCCATAGCTTTTTTAACAGGGTCGGTGGTAGTGCCCTTTATATTTGATACAAGTGATAATTTTTGACCTGTCACCGCGTTGACAAGGCTTGATTTTCCGGCATTGCGCAGGCCAAAAAAACCTATATGTACCCTTTCAGCCGATACTGTTTGATTTAAACTCATACTAATTACCACCTTTATCAAAAACGAAAATCGCGTCGGTTAGAATTTTTAATAGCATTTATGTTTTCTTTAGCAATTGCCTTTACTTTATCTTTGGGAATTTTGTCAAGTTCGCGCTCTATTAACTCAAAACCTGTTTTCTGCGTTTCGGGGCTTGCATAGTCAACAAGATATTCGCTTAATGTCATAAGTGCGTTAGGATGACAGCAATTCAAAATCTGACCGTTCTTGCACAGTGCCATAAATCGGTCGCCCGTTCTGCCCTCACGGTAACAAGCAGTACAGAAAGACGGTATATAACCAAGCTTCATAAGCCAATTAACGACCTCATCAAGTGTGCGTTGGTCTGATACATCAAACTGCTCTGAATCATGCGGGCGCTCTTCTTCGGTATATCCGCCAACCGATGTTCTCGAAGCTCCGCTTATTTGCGAAATACCCAAATTTAACGCACGAGCTCGAACCTGCTCGCTCTCTCTTGTAGAAATTATCATACCTGTATAAGGAACAGCTATGCGTATGCAGGCAATAATTTTTTCAAAAATCTCATCGGGAATACCGTTATCAAATACATCCGGGTCAATGTCGTCTGCGCGTTTTATACGCGGTACGCTTATGGTATGAGGACCTACACCGTGAACAGCCTCTAAATGTTCGGCATGCATCAAAAGGCCGGCAAATTCATATTGATAACCTTCGAGTCCGAACAGAACACCAAGTCCGACATCATCAATACCGCCCTGCATAGCGCGGTCCATAGCCTCGGTATGATAAGCATAGTCATGCTTAGGTCCTGTAGGGTGTAGTTCTAAATAACTTTCTTTGTTGTATGTTTCTTGGAAAAGAATATATGTACCTATGCCTGCATCTTTTAACTTACGGTAATTTTCTACTGTAGTGGCCGCAATATTTACATTTACGCGGCGAATAGCACCGTTTTTATGCTGAATACTGTAAATAGTTTTAATACATTCCAAAATATATTCAATGGGGTTATTTACAGGGTCTTCGCCTGCTTCAATAGCAAGGCGTTTATGGCCCATATCTTGAAGCGCTATAACCTCGTTTTTTACCTCTTCCTGTGTGAGTTTTTTACGGGCAATATGCTTATTCTTTAAATGATAAGGGCAATAAACACAACCGTTTACACAGTAATTAGAAAGATATAAAGGCGCAAACATAACAATACGGTTTCCGTAAAAAGCAAGTTTAATTTCTTCGGCAAGTTTATACATCTGCTCAACTTTTTCAGGAATATCACACGCAAGCAAAACTGAAGCTTCACGGTGGGTAAGACCTGCGCAGTGCACACCGTCAGCGGTTTTTTTGGGGCGTGCCTTTTCAAGCAGACTGTCAATTAAAGCGATATTATGCTTGTTTTCTTCGGCATAACGAATTGTTTCAAGAATTTCTTCGTGTGAAATAAATTCTTCTGCTTTTAATGATTTTGGATTGTAAGTTGTCATTTTTATAACCTCTTTATAAAAGTTTTTGTTTAGGATCGCCGCGGTCGGTGACTATGTGATAACCTATAGATTCTATACGGCGGTTTAAACACTGCTTGCATTGCGCTGATTCTTCACCCGTACATATTTTATTGTCATATAATTCATATTTTTTACGCACAGCTACAGGTGACAAATTAGGCATCACCACATTTGCACCTGCAAGAATACCAAGCTCACGCCCTTGCGGATGAATAGTGCCAAGCGCAGTTGTTGCCGGCAAAAGCAAATTAGGCTTAATGAGCCTTAATATTGACAGCAAATACAGCGTCATTTCAAAAGAACCCGACGGCTTATCTGCAAACGGAGTTGCATTATGCGTAATAAACGGACCTATGCCACACATATCGGGTTTGAATTCTTCAATAAATTTTAAGTCTTTTGCAAGGTTTTGCGCGGTCTGATAAGGCGAACCCACCATAAATCCGCACCCAACCTGATAACCGATTTCTTTTAAATTTATCAGGCAACGCATACGGTTGTCAAAAGACATTTGCTGAGGGTGAAGTTTTTCATAATGTTCTTTATCGGCGGTTTCATGACGCAGTAAATAACGGTCTGCGCCTGCATCATACAAAGCCTTGTAACTTTCTTTTGAGCGCTCGCCTAACGAAAGCGTAACAGCGCAGTCGGGGTAAAGCCTTTTTATTTCTTTTAAAACCCCGCAAAGCACCGCATCGGTAAAATACGGGTCTTCGCCGCCCTGCAATACAAAGGTGCGAAAACCAAGTTCATACCCCTCGCGGCAACAAGCAAGAATATCTTCCTCATTAAGTCTGTAACGCGAACATTCTTTATTGTCTTTTCTTATTCCGCAGTAAAAACAGTTGTTTTTGCATATATTACTGATTTCAATGAGACCTCTGAGATATACATCCTTGCCATATACAGCACATCTGACATCAGCTGCTTTTTTTGTTATATATTCTGCCGCTTCGCAAGTGCGGTTTTCAATAAGATATTGATATTCTTCAAGCGAAAGGCTATGCTCTTTTTCTAAACGGTCAATCAGTTCGAATATTTTTTTATTCATTTGAAATCACATTCGAATAAGCAGTTTTTGTACTTACCCCGTTAAGCTTGCCGATTTTGCCCGAAAGAGCACTTATAACATCATGCGGAGCATCTACCGCCACACTTAAAATGCTGATATTGCATTTATGATACGGCAATCCCATTCTGCCGATCACATATTTGCTGTAATCGTGAAGAACAGCATTTAATTCTTCAACAGAATCCGGGTTTTCAACTATTATTGAAATCAAAGCGATTCTTGTTTCCATAAATTACCTCTTTTCTTTTACTGTATATGAAATAGTAATTTAAAAATAAAAAGACCACATTAAAAGATGCAGTCTTTTTGATATATTTATAATTATACCGTATTATTAATTTCCGCATCTTCCATCTCAATTACTATTTCAATGTTAGAATATTTGAATTATAACATAATTTTCTATCAAAATCAAGATATATTATTTATATTTCTGATTTTGATCAATTGATTTTTGCGCAGCATAAAGCATCAACTTAATACGGTTTAATTGGTTTACCTCACTGGCTCCCGAGTCATAGTCTACTGCGGCAATATTTGTTTGTAAACAGTTCCACCATTTCACCTGCAAAAAAACCAACCTTCTCCATATTGGTTGCCAAGCGACGAAAACGGTTTTGTCATTTGCTTTTTTAAGAATAATTAAGAAATACGGCAAAAGCTATTGACATCTGATATTTAATGATATATAATATCATTAAGGATAGAGAATAAATAAGGATGAACATTACATATGATGAAACGCAATACAATTCAGCGTT
>JBJFGD010000052.1:0-5144 GCA_051892355.1 Acutalibacteraceae bacterium
ATCTTCATTAAGGTTGGTGCCTTCAATCAGCAACTGGGTATCATATCTGAATTCCATAAATATTACCTCGAATTTCCTATAATCTCATCTACAAGCAAATAGCCGTCATTATCTATTGGCTTTATCTTTATGTTTAGTTTATCGGACAACTCATCTACCGTAACGCTATCAAGAAACATATCACCTTCGGCGCGCAACATACTTGACGGTATAAGCAAATTATCGCCCAAATTGGTGTTTTTTAACTGTTCGTAAATATCGGTTGCAGTAATCAAACCGGAAACAGTTATTTTTTCACCGAAAAAATTATTTTTTATAGCATAAACATCGCATTTAAGCCCATGACATTTTTGTTCGCATTTGTCGGCAATTTCGCGTATAAGCGGATAAGCACTTACACCGGTAGCAATAGAAATATGGCGTTCTTCGGTTTTTATGTCAGTATCAGCAAGCGCATTTTCAGCCTCTGATTTTAACAATGCCCAAAGTCCGACACCGTTTTCAAGCTGTAAAAAATCACCGTAAAATTCAGCAGAAGGAATTTCTCTGCCTGACAAAAGATAAAATTCATCAGAACCGTAAATGCGCCTGCTACCATATCTTTCAAGACTTATTTTTGCATATTTATCAATAGTATCAAGCACTGCAGTTGCGGTTTCTTTGTTAAAGGGGGTAAGTTGTGTTAACCCTTCACGGTATTTGGTAAGGCCTACAGGAACTGCAGCAATACACTCCATATTTTCAAGTTCGAGCAAATCTTTTAAACTGTTTTCTAATTCTGCACCGTCATTATAACCGGGACATAAAACAAGCTGACTGTTCATCTTGATAGCCGCGTCATTAAATCTATGCAAGATTTCAAGCACCTTACCCGCATTTTTATTGGTCATCATTTTAACACGAAGTTCAGGATTTGTAGTATGAACCGAAATATTAATAGGGCTGATATGCATTTTGATTATGCGTTCAATTTCATGCTCGGTAATATTGGTAAGTGTTATATAATTTCCGAATAAAAACGAAAGACGCGAGTCATCATCTTTAAAATACAAACTTTCACGAAGGCCTTTTGGCAGCTGATCTATAAAACAAAAAATACATTTGTTTTTACAAGAACGTTTTTCATCCATTAAATAAGTATCAAAAGTCAAACCTAACTCGTCATATTCGCCTTTTTTGATTTTAAGTTTTTTAATTTTGCCTTTTGAATTAATTATTTCAGCAATAATTTTTTCATTATTTTGATAAAAGCGGTAGTCAAGAACATCCATTATTATATTGCCATTAAGCGATATCAGTGTATCGCCCGGTTTTATTTTCGCTTTGTCGGCATAACTGCCCTTTTCAACATTTTTAATTATAACAGACAAAACATCACCGCCTAAACAACATCTGAATAAAAAAACAAGAGGAGGAATTTATGTTCCTCCTCTCAGCAAATAAAATTACTCTGCAACCTTTATAACCTCACGGCCATTATATTTACCGCAGGCGGGGCAAATTCTATGGGGACGCTTATATTCGCCACAATCAGAACATCTTACCAATGTAGGAGCGCTAAGCTTCCATAAGTTGTTTCTTCTTTTGTCTCTTCTTGCTTTAGAAGTTTTTCTCTTCGGTACTGCCACTTTCAGCACCTCCTTAACTTAATAATTATAAAAGAATTAATTATTCAGTAATTCCATAAGTTTACTAAGGCGCGGGTCAACTTCTTTATTTGAACAACCACAGTCGCCTTCGTTTAAATTTTTGCCGCACTTACAACAAATACCCTTACAAGTCTCTTTGCATAAATGCTTACTTGGCAAATTTAAAATGACTTCAGAATACACAAACTCGTCCACATCAAATTTCATATCCGGCACGGTGATAATTGTGTCACTTTCCTGTCTCTCTATAGCGGTGGCAAGCAATTTATCAACGCTTACGGTATGGCTGTGCACGGCATCAATGCCGCAACGGTCACATGGGGCAGAAAATTCATACTCTATCGATAAATTAAGCGATACAACACTTGCTTTGTTAGATATAGCACCGTTAATCTTTACGGGATTTTTGAGCGGAAAATTACCCATAAAATCAACATCGCTCATATCAAGCGTGTGTTCAATCTGTAAAACAGAATTATCGGTCGCAAAGATGCGTTTAAGATCAAGTACCATACTGCACCTCACAATATGACCTTAAGTCACGAACTATATTATATAGTTGCTGCCCTATTTTGTCAAGCACTTATTTATATATTTTTTGTAAAAATTTGTGTAAAATAGGTAAATAGGCGATTGACAATTCTCATAAAAAAAGATATAATTGTAAAAATATATTTCATTAGAAAGGTATGGTAAATAAATGGCTTATTATTTTACAGAAACCTCACACACTTTTAACGAGTACCTTTTAGTTCCCGGTTATTCTTCATCTGAATGTATACCGGCAAATGTATCACTTAAGACACCTCTTGTTAAATTTAAAAAAGGTGAAGAATCTGCAATTTCTATGAATATACCTATGGTATCGGCAATAATGCAATCGGTATCTGGTGACAGACTTGCAGTAGCACTTGCGCGCGAAGGCGGTGTGTCTTTTATTTACGGTTCACAAACCATTGAAGATGAAGCAGCAATGGTAGCACGAGCAAAATCATATAAGGCCGGTTTTGTTGTAAGCGACTCAAATGTTTCGCTTGACAGCACTTTGCAAGATATACTTGATTTAAAAGAAAAGAACGGTCATTCAACCGTAGCCGTTACCTCTGACGGTACTTCAAACGGAAAGTTATTGGGCATTATTACAAGCCGTGATTACAGAGTCAGCCGTATGGACAGAGCCACTAAAGTAAGTGAGTTCATGACTCCGCTTGAAAAACTTATTACAGGTGATGAAAACACCACCTTAAAACAAGCTAATGACATTATTTGGGATCATAAGCTTAATTCTTTGCCAATTGTAGACAGCGAAGGAAAACTTAAATACTTTGTTTTTAGAAAAGACTACGACGCACACAAAGAAAACCCTAATGAGTTATTAGATGCTCATAAGCGTTATGTTGTAGGTGCCGGTATTAACACCCGTGACTATGCGCAGAGAGTTCCGGCTCTTGTAGGGGCAGGCGCTGATGTGCTTTGCATAGATTCGTCTGAAGGCTTTAGCGAATGGCAAAAACTTACCATATCATGGATACGCGAAAACTACGGCGATAGTGTTAAGGTGGGTGCCGGCAATGTTGTAGATGCAGAAGGCTTCCGTTTTCTTGCAGACTGCGGTGCAGACTTTATTAAAGTAGGTATCGGCGGCGGCTCAATTTGTATAACCCGTGAAACAAAGGGTATTGGTCGCGGACAGGCTACAGCGCTTATTGAAGTTTGCAAAGCGCGTGACGAATATTACCGCGAAACAGGTGTTTATGTTCCTGTTTGTTCTGACGGCGGTATCGTGCATGATCATCACATTACCTTATCACTCGCTATGGGTGCCGACTTTGTAATGCTGGGCAGATATTTTGCAAGATTTGATGAAAGCCCATCTAACAAGGTTAATCTTAATGGTAATTACTATAAAGAATACTGGGGCGAAGGCTCTGCCCGCGCTCGAAATTGGCAGCGTTATGACCTTGGCGGTGATAAGAAGCTGTCATTTGAAGAAGGCGTTGATTCTTATGTACCGTATGCAGGTTCACTTAAAGACAATGTTGCAATTTCATTAAGCAAGGTTAAATCAACAATGTGCAACTGCGGTGCGCTTAATCTGCCCGAATTCCGTGACAAGGCAAAATTAACCCTCGTATCGGCTACAAGCATTGTAGAGGGCGGTGCGCACGATGTTATACAAAAAGAAACATCACTTGGTACAATTAAGTAATATTAAGGTAATTTATATGAAAAAAGTTTTTTTCTTGTGCGTATTACTCTTACCTATTTTACTCTGTTCTTGTAAAAGCACTAATAATAACGAGAATACATTTTCGGGCACTACAAGTACAAATGAATCTTTATCTTCATATGCTTCTGCAAGTGATACATCATCTGAACTGCAAAACAGTATAATCACCTCTTCGCGTGAAGAGGATACTGCTGATATAACATCAAGAGAACCAAGTTCAGTTGATGAAGAAGTTTCTGAAGAATTTGATTTGGTTATTGAAACCGATCGCCCGTATTATTATACAGAGGATACCAAAATTACTTTTACTTTATATAATACCGACAGAAAACCTTTCACTTACAAAACCGACTTTTTTCTTCAAATAGAAAAAGACGGCGAATGGAAATATTATCCTACCAAAAGCGGTTTAATAAATTATGAATATAAAACCGAAGAAACCGATAGTCACTATATATATTTGACATTGAATTTAGAGGAAGAATATAATTTACCTTTACAAGAAGGCACATACCGAATCATACAAGAAAGTGATGAAGACATTTTAACTTCAAACACATTCACAATATCATACCGCGATAATGATAATATGAACTAATAACATAAACATCAATAAGAAATTTTAAAAGTCCCGACTATAAAAGTCGGGACTTTTATGTATTTATACATTCTGTTTTTTTATTCCAAATATCATTCTTAAAAAACCACTCAAAATTTTAGGGCTCTTTACAAGTACTACTTTCATAAGATAACCTCCGTTAATGCTTAGTGCATGATATTCCGAGTATTATAACCCAGATTGCGAGTACCGCTATCAAAAATCGCGGAGGACAAAAGCAGCTAATCAACAGCCCAATAGCAAATGTTATAGCGATAAGACCTTTATTGCTGTTGCCGCATTTTCTACGCATTTTTCATCCCTCCGTTATTACATAATAAGCGAAAGAATAAAAAATGTTACAAAATATACTGTCAGTCAAGCTTTTATTTGCGGAATTATTTGATTTTTATTCAACTGTTCCCTTTTGCTTCATCCATCTGGCACAATAAACAATCGGTGTATCTAAAAGGCTTGTGAATACATATATCAAATAACTTGAAAGCATAACCGAAAACAGAGTTTTAGTATCATACCAGCCTGCAAATGCAATTGTTGTGAATAAAACTGTGTTTATTACCTGTGAAACCAGTGTTGAACCGTTATTTCTCAACCATAAAAAGCGTTTGCTGTCCCCTGTTTTCTTTGAAGTTAAATCCCACCATTT
>JBJFGD010000053.1:0-5135 GCA_051892355.1 Acutalibacteraceae bacterium
ATTATAAAGTGTAAATGCTTTTCCCCTGATTCCGTAAAGAAATGTAGGAATTTCTGCATTTGTAAGTGCTTCTTTGCTAAATAAATTATAATCGGCGATAGACGATTCATACATATTGCGAATTACTTGTGATGAATCTTCCATTATTCGATTAAGCTGCCACTTAACCATAGTAACATCTATAAGCGAGGTCACACTGTTTGCAAGCGAAGTCAAAACAATTGGAATAGCAATAACAATCAAGGTTTTGGCAATTGCTTTACCCGATTCAGCAGCAGGCGCATCAGCAAGTTCTTGCTTTGTAATTCCATCACCCTTGATTTTGTAGCGAAGATATAAAAATGCTGCTGCTGCCGCACCGCCTACGGTAATACCCATCATCGCACCGGCCGCCGCATATGCGACATTATTGGTTAATTTTAATATGGCATATGCAAAACTAAGACCTAAAATCAACTTGCCCGACGCTTCTATTATATCAGAAAGCGCAGTCGGATACATATTGCGAAGCCCTTCAAAATAGCCGCGATAGGTAGACATTACACAGCAAAAGAACAATGACGGAACTATTGCATAAATGCTGTAAACAGTTTTGCCCGTAGAATCGGTAAGGCTTACAAAAGGCTTAATAAGCAACAACATTATAATTGCCGCCGTAAGACCTGTAACAATAAAAATTCTGCTTGTTATTTTCAGTGCTTTTTTTACATCATTATACCTGCCCTGAGCCATTTTTTCTGCCACTACGCGAGAAATAGCTATGGGCAGTCCTGCCATTGCAAGTGTATATATAGGCAAGAACAGGTCATATGCTGATGAAAAATATCCAAAACCTAAATCGCCTAAAAGTTTTTCATCGCCAAGCGGTATCTTAAATACTGCGCCTATAATCTTAACTAATACAGTCGAACAAAGCAGAATTATTGCGCCGTATTCAAAGCTTTGTTGTTTTCTTTTCTTTTCTGCCATTACACTACCTCTTTAATTATAACATCAAGAACATCAAGAAAGATTTGTGAAAGGGTCTGACCCTCGCCGATATTCATTTCTTTATAATTAGAATACGCATCATCACCCGCATCATCAGATACACGGCGTATGCTTAAATACGGTATATCAGCCATATCACACACAGAAGCTATTGCGGCCGTTTCCATATCGCAAGTAGTGGCTGAAAATGTTTCACGCAAAAAATCACGGTCATTGGCACTGCAAATAAATCTGTCACCGCAAACGGCAGTTCCGTGCTCGCACTTTCCTATTACCGACTGCGCTTTTTTCAAAAGAAAACCGTCAGCATCATAAATATACTTTTGTGACGGTTTTTCACAAGGTTTATAGCCTATACTTGTAAGATCAAAATCGTGCTCTAAAAATTTATTCGGCAACACAATTTCGCCGCGTTTTACACCGCTAATTCCGCCTGACAAGCCGAAATTAAGAATGTATGTACAGCCTATATCCGCTAAATGTGCAGCGGCAGTGGCAGCATTTACCTTGCCTATGCCGCAATTTATGCAAATTACCGTACATTCACCCAAATCAAAACTTATAGCCTTTCGGTTAAAGTATTTATATTCCTGCGGTTTGTAATCGCATACAGCGTCTGCAAAAGGCGCATACTCTTCAAAATCCGCAACAACTATGCCTATTTTAATATTCTTCATATTGCTTTGTTATTCACTGTCTATTGTAACTTTGGCACCGCAGTTATTGCAATAAACCGAGTTTATATCTATATTTGCGTTACAATTAGGGCATACGCGCTTATTTTTAATATTTTGAATATCTGCATTAAGGCGCGCAATTTCTTCATTTTTTTCTTTAATAGCATCAACCAAATTTCTAACATCATCGGTTAAATCAGCACTGTCTTTTACCATCTCAAAATACATTTTGCCAAGATCGGCATAATCCTTTTCGCACTTTGATTTAAGCGAAGATATATTGAACTTTTGCTTTTCGACTGTTACTACCTCATCTGTCTTTTTGCAAGCAACATCAATTACTTCTTTCGTTTTGTTTATAGCATCATCTAAAAATCCCATTACATAATACCTCCTAAATTAAATAATAATATAAAGTTGTTAATTAGATTTTACCATATATTAAAATATTTTACAAGTTAAGTTCGCCTATAAATTCACGAATAAGTGAATCCGGCGGCACCAAGGTGCTGTCAATGCTGACAAAGCGTTCCATAGCATTTACCGTATCAATAAAATATTCATAGCAAGGTGTGTTTTTATTTACTGTATTACGCATTTTACAAAATCGCTCACGGTAAACCCCCAGCTCATATGGATGAAAAGTTACAAGTTGAATATCTGCCGTGTCTTTAAAACAGTACAAATATTTTCTCTCGCCGTCTATGACATTATTCCACAAATGCAGTGTTTCTGTAGCGGTAGCACCGCGAAATAGGTCATCGCGAAGAACTCGCCTTACAAGGCGAATTTGGCGGCTGGATAGCATCTGCACGCCATTTTCATCATCTACCGAACGGTTAACGCTTATATAAATCTTTAAAATGTTTTTATGCGGCACCAAATCGGTTATAATAGGATTCATAGCGTGAAGACCCTCAACTATAACTATGCCGTGATTACCAAGTTCTAACGGTATTGCATTCGGTATTCTTGTTTTGGTTTTAAAATCATATCTGGGCAGGCTTACCTTACCGCTTTTTATAATTTCTTCAAAACATTGCTTTATAAGCGCTATATCAAGCGAATTTACCGACTCAATATCATAACTTCCATCTGAAAGCAGAGGTAATTCGGCAGACGGAAGATAAAAGTCATCTAAAGATACCACTGCGGTAACTTCACCGAGTGATTCAAGTTTATCTCTTAAAATATGGGCTGTGGTGGTCTTACCCGAACCTGAAGGCCCCGCAATTGCAACTATTATTAAATCATCGTCTTTTTCTATTCTTTTTGCGATTTCAGTTATAGTATTTATATATTCTGCGTCACATTCTTTGATAAAGCTCTGCGCATTTTTCGATGCCATTTTATTTATCTCATTTAAAGTATTTATCATAAAATTCACCTATTTCTGATTTGCGTGATATAAGTTTGTCAAACCCGCTTATATATTCATACGGATATTTAAAATTAAATATTCTTTTTATGTTTTTACTTTGTGGGTCTTTTAATTTTGTTACCGCTGAAGCGCCGCAAGCAAGAATAGTATGCGTTTCATCCATTATATATACATTATACAGTCCTTCAAAGCCCCGTTTGGCATAGCCCACATTTTCAAGATTACCCACCGTTTTACTCTGCCTATACATATAATATGGCACAATACCGTTATCTGCAAGTGTATTATGAGCATAATTTACCATTTTTGATGCTTCTTCGCCCGACTGTATTTCGCAATACTGTCCGCTGGTAGTAAGAGTTGATGCTCGCTTCATAGACAGCGAATGCACCGTAACACTTTCAGGCTGTAAGTCGATAATACGGCTTATTGTGTTTTTAAAGCTTTCAAAATTGTCGGTTGGAAGTCCTGCAATTAAATCCATATTAATGTTTTTAAAACCGATTTCACGGGCAAGCTTAAAGGCATTTTCGGTATCAATAGCAGTATGCCGTCTACCGATAGCCTCAAGCACGCTGTCATTCATAGTCTGCGGATTTATACTGATACGCGTAACACCGTTTTGCAATATGGTGCAAAGTTTATCTGCATCTATTGTATCGGGTCTGCCTGCCTCAACTGTAAATTCGCTGACAGTTGACATATCAAAATTGCTGTTAACAGTTTTAAGCACGGTATCTAACTGACTGCTTGAAAGTGTTGTGGGTGTGCCGCCGCCCATATAAACCGTTTCAAGCTTTAACCCTAATTCTTTTGCTATTTTTGCCGTAATTTCAAGTTCACGGCAAAGATATTCCACATACTGAGGAATTATGTTGTTTGCCTTTTCTACAGAGTGTGACACAAAAGAACAATATGAACATCTTGTGGGGCAAAAAGGCACTGACAAATAAAGGCTGAATGATTTAGGTGTTGACAGCGAGATAATGCTATCTTCACCCTTTACCGCCGCACGGCACAAATCAATTTTTGAAGAGTGAACCAAAAACTTTCTTTCAAAAAAATCTATGGCATAATCTTTGCCGTATTCTTCAAGATAACGCGAAAAAAGCTTTGCAGGGCGCACACCCGTAAGTATGCCCCAATCGGGTCTGTAACCCGTTAGTTTTTCAAAACAAAAAAACAACTGTCTGCCAAGTGTGTGTTGGCTTTCTTTTTTTATGTCTTTAGCAGTGTAATCAACTTCAGCTATAAACTCTGCCGATTTTTCATTTAAATACAGCTGTGCTTTTGCAAATATTTTGCCGCCGTCATCATATAAGGTGCAAATGGCGCAGTTTTCGCTTTTTTCTACAGTGTGAAACACCTGAATTTTTTCAAAAGGCAAAAAAAGCCGTATGAGTTTTTCAATTTCATAATCAAAGTTATGCCCTATGTTGCAAAGATTCATTTTTTACCTCAAGTAAGGATTAAACTTGCGTTCATGACCTATTGTAGTCATTTCTCCGTGACCAGAATAAACCTTTACATCATCATTATAAGTCCACATAATACGGTCAAGTGACTGCTTCATATCTGTAATATTTCCGCCCGGCAAATCAACTCTGCCAACTGTTTCAAAAAACAGCATATCGCCGCTAAAAAGACAGTCTTGCATTAAATAGCACATACCCCCGACTGTATGACCGGGTGTTTCAAGCGCTTTTACGGTGATGTCGCCTACCGTAAATTCCTCTTCATCTTCTATAGTATAGTCAGCATTAAAAGGCTCTATAGCAGGTGTAAAGCGGCCCGAAAGATTAAAAGCACAGTCAGATAAAGCGTATTCATCATTTTTGCCTATGGCTATTTTTACACCCGTTTCAGCGCGTAATTTTGCCGCGCCGCCTATATGGTCATAGTGTGCGTGTGTAATAAGTATGAGTCGCGCTTTATCTGAATTTGATTTTAAAAACTGTGCGATTTCAGCAGTATATCTGCCGGGATCTACAACAATAGCCGCCTTTTCGGTAAGTATTCCATAGCAGTTAGAGTAGGTAGCAAGATGCCCTTTAAGTAAAAATTCAACCTTCATATTTATTCCTTTT
>JBJFGD010000054.1:0-5102 GCA_051892355.1 Acutalibacteraceae bacterium
TTAAAACGCTCGGGCGCATGGTTCTATTACGGCGAAACCCGCATAGGTCAGGGCAGAGATAATGTTAAGCAGCTTTTTGAAGAAAATAAAGAACTTGCTGCTGAAATTGAAGAAAAAATTCGTGTTCGCTATGCCGAAGTAATGGGCGCCAAAGGCAAAAAAGAAATTTTAGATAACGATGAGCCTGTAATTATGCCCGTTGAAGCCGAACCGAAGGCAGAGGTTAAGCACAAAAAGGTAAACATAGATATAGCGGTTGACGACTAATGACAATAACCGCAGTTAAAAGAGATAAAAATCATACCGTAAAGGTAGATTTTGATAACGCGCAGTCGGTGCGTATAGATATAGATTATTGGGCGGTACTTTGTCTTCACGAGGGGGATACCTTGACCGAAGAAAAGCTTACCGAATATTTAAAAGAGTCAGAATACATACGCGCAAAATCACGGGGTATGTGGTTTTTAGACCGCGCCGACCACAGCGAAAAATCACTTTATGAAAAAATTGTAAGGGGCGGTATTTCGCCCGAGGCAGCAGCCCGCGCAATAGCGAGGCTTAAAGAACTCGGAATGATAGACGATGTGCGGTATGCAGAGCGTTTGTCACAACGAATGAATGAAAGCAACATTTCAAAGCGAGAAGCTTACGCAAAGTTAATTTCAAAGGGCATACCCAAACAGATTGCAAATGAGGTTTTAGCCAATACGCAATTTGATGAAAGTCAACAGCTTGCAGAATTGATCGACAAAAAATATCGATTGAAGCTGCAGACCGAAAACGGAGTTCAAAAGGTTTATGCCGCGCTTGTCCGTAAAGGCTTTTCTTATGGGGAAGTGCGCGATGCAATAAAAGAGTATACAAAACAGGAATTAGACGGTGAATTTTAATGTATAAGGTTAGTATGGTATCATTAGGTTGCCCTAAAAATCAGGTCGATGCTGAAATGATGCTTTATTTACTAAAGCAAGCAGGGTTTGAAATCGGGGTTCCCGAATCAGAAGCCGATGCAATAATAGTAAACACCTGCGGTTTTATTGAAGATGCCAAAAGCGAGGCTATTGAAAATATACTCGAAGCGGCTCAATATAAAAAAGACGGAAAATGCAAGGCGGTAATAGTTACAGGTTGTCTTGCCGAGCGCTATCGTGATGATGTAACAGAAGAAATTCCCGAAGCAGATGTCTGTGTAGGCATAGGTTCTAACGACAACATAGCCCAGATTGTTAAAGATGCTATAGAGGGTAATTCTAAAAATACATACGGCGCAAAAGAAGATTTAAATTTAAACGGAAAGCGTATTTTAGGCGGTTTTCCGTTTACGGCGTATCTAAAAATCGGCGATGGTTGTGACAACTGCTGCACATATTGCGCTATTCCTAAAATTCGCGGCAGAATGAGAAGCCGCGCCATAGAAGATTGCGTAAATGAAGCACGCGAGTTAGCGCAAAACGGTGTACGCGAGCTTATAGTTGTTGCGCAAGATACCACGGCCTACGGCACCGACCTTTACGGTGAAAGCAAACTTTGCGAGCTTTTAAAACAGCTTTGCAATATTGACGGCATCAAGTGGATAAGAACGCTTTATACCTACCCCGAGCGTATAACCGATGAACTTTTAACGCTTATAGCAAATCAAGAAAAGTTGGTTAAATATCTTGATATACCAATTCAACATGTAAATGCCGATATACTAAAGCGAATGAACAGGCGCGGCGACTGCGGTACACTTACCGCTTTAATTAAAAAAATCAGAACCGCCATTCCAAACATTACGCTTCGCACAACCCTTATTACAGGTTTTCCGGGTGAAACCGATGAGCAGTATGAGCAGTTGCATAATTTTGTTAAGGAAATTAAATTTGACCGACTCGGCTGCTTTACATATTCTGCCGAAGAGGGTACAATAGCTGCAGAGTATGACGGTCAGATAGACGAGCAGACAAAGCAAGACCGTGCCGAGCATATAATGGAAACCCAGCTTGATATAGCAACCAAAAAGAATGAGGAAAAAATCGGCACAGTGCAGACAGTGCTTATTGAGGGTTGGGACGATTACATCAAATGCTACTACGGCAGAAGCGCCGCCGATGCACCCGAAATTGACGGAAAGGTGTTTTTTATGGCACACCAACCGCTTGTGATAGGCGATTTTGTCGATGTGCAGATTAATGATACCATAGAATATGACTTGTTAGGAGAACAGATATGAACACACCAAATAAATTAACACTTGCCCGAATGATCGCCACACCTATATTTATGGCGACAATGCTTATTAATTTTCCGTATCATTATTTGATATCTTTAATACTTTTCGCCGCCGCATCTATTACCGATATGATAGACGGCAAAATGGCAAGAAAATATAATCTTGTAACTGATTTCGGTAAGTTTTTAGATCCGCTTGCTGACAAAATGCTTACCACAGCGGCATACTTGGGCTTTATGTTTATATATTCTAAAGCAGGCGGAAACTGCGGCTGGCAGATGACAACCATAGTGTTTATAGTACTGTTTCGTGAATTTATGATGTCTTCACTTCGCCTTGTTACCGCAAAATCAGGGCTTGTTGTAGCGGCAAACATATGGGGTAAATTAAAAACCGTTTCACAAATGGTGGGTCTTGTAGTTGCACTGTTTTTATATACACTTATATCAGATTTCGGCTTAACAATACAAGTTGTTTGTGATATAATAATAATGGTATTGTTCTGGATTTCTGCTGTTCTTTGCGTAATTTCAGGGCTTATATACCTTAACGAATGTAAAGGATATATCAATTCATCTAAGTAAACCTAATCGGAGTTGATATTATGTTTGATTTATTAAAAGAGGATATTCAGGCTATAAAAGACCGAGATCCGGCGGCAAAATCTTCTTTAGAGATTTTTCTGCTTTATCCCGGTTTTAAGGCCATTAGAATGCACCGCCGCGCTCATAAACATTATCTGAAAGGGCACAGCTTTCGTGCAAGATATATTTCACAAAAAGCAGCACGAAAAACCGGCATTGAAATTCACCCCGGTGCTACCATTGGCAGACGGTTGGTAATTGATCACGGCACAGGCATTGTAATAGGCGAAACCGCCGAAATAGGAAATGATGTGCTTATATATCAAGGTGTAACATTAGGCGGTACGGGTAAAGACATAGGAAAACGCCACCCAACGGTTGGCAATAATGTTATGATAAGCGCGGGAGCCAAGGTGTTAGGCCCCATTACAATAGGTGACAATTCTCGCGTGGCGGCGGGTGCTGTTGTGCTTAAAGATGTTCCGCCAAATTCTACCGTTGTGGGTGTGCCCGCACGGGTGGTACGCCAAAACGGCAAAAAGGTAGAAATAAAACCGCTTGACCAAATTCATATTTCTGACCCTGTTCAACAAGAATTGGATAACATAAACAGAAAACTAAAACATTTAGAAGATAAAATAAAGGAGTAAACCTTGCATATGAAAATTTTTAACACTTTAACCCGAAATAAAGACGAATTTATACCCATAAATGAGGGTGAGGTAAAAATATATGCGTGCGGACCTACTGTGTATAACTATATTCATATAGGCAACGCGCGCCCGCTTTGCGTTTTTGATGTACTGCGCAGATATCTTGAATGGCGCGGATACAAGGTTACCTTTGTTCAAAATTTTACCGATATTGACGACAAGCTTATCAAAAAGGCAAATGAAGAGGGAATAACCGTGCCCGAAGTTGCCGAGCGATTTATAAAAGAATTTTGGGTAGATGCTAAAGGGCTTAATGTTCGCGAAGCCACCGTTCATCCGCGAGCTACCGAAAATATTGATGAAATTATGCGCATTATAAGCGAACTTGTAGAAAAAGGCTACGCATATCAAGCTGGCGGCGATGTATATTTCCGTTCTAAAAAATTTGAAGAATACGGCAAGCTTTCGCATCAACCTCTTGAAGATTTAGAGGCGGGCGCACGAATTGCTACCGATGATATAAAAGAAGACCCAATGGACTTCTGCCTTTGGAAGGGCGCAAAACCGGGCGAGCCTTATTGGGCTTCACCTTGGGGCAACGGCAGACCCGGTTGGCATATTGAATGTTCGGCTATGGCGGGCAGATATCTTGGTAAAACCATTGATATACACTGCGGCGGTCTTGACCTTATTTTTCCACACCACGAAAATGAGATTGCACAAAGCGAATGTGCCAACGGTTGCGATTTTGCTCACTATTGGATGCATAACGGTTTTATAAATGTTGATAACCACAAAATGTCAAAATCATTGGGCAATTTCTTTACCGTGCGCGATGTTGCCGAAAAATACGGATATGAACCTATTAGATATCTTATGATTTCTTCACAGTATCGCGGACCTATAAATTATTCTGTTGATATTATTGAGCAGAGTAAAAACGCGCTTGAGCGTCTTTACACCTGCCGTAATAATATAGATTTTGCTTTACAGTCTGCGGCAGACGGCGGCGAAATACCTAAATTTATAAATCAGCGTAAAAATGAATTTATAACTGCTATGGATGACGACCTAAATACTGCCGATGCGTTAGCTGCGGTTTTTTCACTGGTTCGTGATATTAACACTGCTATTGCAAACGGTGCAGGCAAAGCTGCGCTTAATGCGTGTGCTGAAATCTTTGATGAGCTTACAGGTGTTTTAGGTCTTGTTTATAACCGCAAGACAGAGGTGCTTGACCAAGAAATTGAAGAGCTTATAGCAAAACGCACCGAAGCCCGCAAGGCGCGTGATTTTAAAACAGCCGATGAAATCAGAGACCGGTTAAAAGAAATGGGCATTGTGCTTGAAGATACACCGCAGGGCGTAAAATGGACCAGAGCATAAATTTTAAAAAAGAGCCAATAGGCGAGGGCAAAGGCATTTATGTATCGCCGCATCATACTTTTGGTACTGATGCGGTATTGCTGTCGCACTTTGCCAAAACAAAGAAAAACGATAAACTTGTAGATTTGGGTACGGGCTGCGGCATAATCGCCTTTTTAATGCTACGTGACGGCAAATGCGATACGGCATACGGTGTTGATATTTCACCCGAAGCAATTACACTTGCTAATATGACAAAAAAAGAGTATAATTTTAGCCGATTTACAC
>JBJFGD010000055.1:0-5098 GCA_051892355.1 Acutalibacteraceae bacterium
CGGTCACGCTGTGGGCGGCGTTTGTCCTTTTGCAATAAATGACGGTGTTGAAGTTTATCTTGATGAGTCATTAAAGCGTTTTGATACAGTTTTTCCTGCCTGCGGCAGCAGTAACAGCGCTATTGAGCTTACGATTGCAGAGCTTGAAAAGTATTCAAAATATAAGGCTTGGGTAGATGTTTGCAAGGGTTGGGAATAATTTAAAAGGCTTTAGATTTTCCTGTTTTTTATTCAATGTAAAAACAGTCTTCATTCCATTTTTGCGGGTTGTTTTCAATGTAGCTTAAAATTTTCAAATAATCTTTTTCGCCCCGAATTATATGGTCATGGAATGAGCGTTGCCAAATGTTTTGACTTGGTTTTACACAATGGCATTTTCGTGTTGTTATTGATTTGAAAGAACAAACAATATCCGATAATGTAGGGCAGGGGCTTGCTCCTGCCGTTTTTTGTTTGATAATAATTATTGCGTGAATGTGATTGGGCATTATAACATATTTGTCAATTTTAATGTTATTGTACCTTTTTTCTAAAGCAAGAATTTCGTTATTGGCAATTTTGCCGAATTCTGATAATTGTATTTCGGCAGGAGCAAGCCCCTGCCCTACAATGTTTGAAAATATTTTTTTGCGGTTATGGGTGCAAATAGTTATAAAATACGCACCTTCACTGCCGTAATCGTAATTTTTTAATCTTGTCGGTTTTCTTTTGGGTAATTCCATATTTATCACCGAAATAATTTTAGCATAACAACTTGGCATTTGCAATAAATAAGGCTTGAGGTTTAACCTCAAGCCTTAAATAATGCAACAATCACAAATTATTTATGAAAATCAAATTTTGTGCCTTTGCGGATTTGCTCTACAGCATACATTACCTCAAGCGCTTCACTGTCTTTAATGGGGTATGGGGCACCGTTGCGGTAGCTTTCATACATATAGTCCCAAATAACAGTCAAATCTTGAGCAGGTGCTTTGTATTCTTTTTCAATCCAATCAAGCTCTACTGCTGCGGCAAAAGTTCCGGTTGAACCAAAGCTGTCGCCCGGTGTGCCTGGGTCAGAGATAATAGGCGCAATCTCTTGTTCGGGGTTTATGTAACGAACTTTAATGTCAAATTCATTACCGGTTTTACCGCAAACCATTGCACCGCGGTCACCGAAAACCTCAAAAGTTCTGCCTGCTTCAAGTGCCATACCGCCGCTAATGCACATATTAACGGTTCTGCCTGCTTCGCTTTCAAAGTGGATAATAACATGGTCTTCACAGTCGCCGCCGGCGGTAACCTGTTTAAGCTCGCCTGTAATGTTTTTAAGCGGAGAACCTAAAAGACGAAGTGAGTGGTCTATAATGTGCGGGCCCCAGTTTAGCAACTGACCGCCGCCAAACTCACTGATTGTTTGCCAGTCGTTGCGGTGCTGGAAAGAGCCTTGTGAAATATTAATTTCATAAACATTGCCCAAAACACCTGAATTAACAGTCTTTAAGACCTCATTGAAAACACTTTCAAAACGACGGTTATGACGAACATAAAGTTTTGGTTTGCCTTCTTTATTTGACATTTCAAATAATTTTTCAGCCTGCTTTAGAGTTAAACCGATAGGCTTTTCAATTAAAACATCTTTGCCTGCTTTAAGCGCTTTTTCGACATGCTCAAAGTGGTCGCAAGAGCGTGTTGCGATGTCAACAATTTCAACATCGGGATCAGCTATAAGGTCGTCAATGTTATCATAGCCCTTACAGCCATAACGCTCTTTCATTTTTTCAACTCTTTCGGGTATAATGTCACAAGCGGCAACAAACTGGTATTTATCTTCTTTACCGGCAAGCTCTTCTGTGTGCATTCCCCAGCCTGCACGGCCAAGACCTACAATACCTAATCTAATTGGATTTGACATAAATATTTCTCCTATTTATAAAAATTTTATTGTATACAATTTAATAGAAAGTGAGACAGCGTTTATATATTATTCTTTATCTGATTTTATAATTGCAATTGCAAGGTCGTTTAACTGAACATCATCAACAGGCCCCGGTGCGCCTGACATAAGCTCGGCAGAAGTTGCAACTTTTGGGAAAGGTATGACATCGCGCAAAGAATCACTGCCTGTCATTATCATACAAAGTCGGTCAAGACCTATGCCCATACCTCCGTGTGGGGGTGCACCGTAGCGGAACGCGCCTGTAAGGAATCCGAATTTTTGCTCTGCCTCTTGGTCTGAAAGGCCTAAAGCGCGGAACATCTGCGCTTGTAATTCGGGGTCGGTTATACGAATAGAACCGCTTGACAGCTCAACACCGTTAAGCACCAGGTCATAAGCGTTGGCATATACCTTTTCAGGATTACTTTCAAGATATGGGATACATTCATCAAGAGGTGCGGTGAATGGGTGATGCATGGCATCCCAACCGCCTGTTTCTTCATTGTATTCAAAGAATGGGAATTCGGTAATCCATAAGAAGTTATACTGATTTTTAGGTATTATATCAAGCCGTTTTGCCACAGTAAGACGCAATGCACCAAGAACAGACAGGGTGAGGGCTTTTTTGTCGGCAACTATGAAAACAACATCGCCTTTTTGCGCATCTGTGCGTTCTAAAATAGCAGTCATTTCGTCTTCGGTCATAAATTTAGCAAAAGAGCAGGTGGGTACATCTTCTACCCAGCGGATAAATGCAAGGCCTTTTGCGCCAATGCCTTTTGCTTCTTCGGTTAACTTGTCAATTTCTTTACGGGTGTAAACATCTACAGCATTTTTTGCGGTGATAGCGCGAACAGTACCACCCGATTTAACCGTATCGGCAAATACACCGAAGCCACAATTTTCAACAATGTCAGATATGTCCTTAATCTTCATATCAAAACGGGTGTCGGGCTTATCAGAGCCATAATCGTTCATAGCATCATCATATCTCATGCGGGGCAGTGGGGTGGGTATTTTAACACCCAAAACCTCATCAAACAAGCGTTTAACATAACCTTCGGCGATTTCAAATACATCATCTCGCTCAACAAACGACATCTCAAGGTCGATTTGTGTAAATTCGGGTTGACGGTCGGCACGAAGGTCTTCATCGCGATAACAACGGGCGAGCTGCATATAGCGGTCAAAGCCTGCAAGCATAAGCAACTGCTTATACATCTGCGGCGATTGCGGAAGTGCAAAAAAACTGCCCTTGTGTATACGAGAAGGCACCAAATAGTCGCGTGCGCCTTCAGGTGTAGATTTAATAAGAGTTGGTGTTTCAAGTTCTATAAAGCCGTTTTCATCAAAGTAGTCACGAGTTACCTTGGCAATCTTATGACGCATTAAAATATTTTTTTGCAAATCAGCACGGCGCAGGTCAAGATAGCGATATTTAAGACGCAAATCTTCTTTTGCGTTGCTGTTTTCAACAATTTCAAACGGTGGGGTTTTAGACTCGCCCAATACCTTGAGTGTGTCAACCTCTATTTCAATTTCGCCTGTGGGTATTTCGGTGTTGACAGATGAGCGCATACGCACCTTGCCTTTTGCCATAACAACAAATTCACTGCGAAGTGCAAACGCTTTGTCAAAAACTGTGCTATCGGTGTTATCATCAAAAGCCAACTGTATTATACCTGTGCGGTCACGCAAATCTACAAATATAAGCGCACCTAAGTCGCGCTGGCGCTGTACCCAACCGCAGACTACAACTTCTGCGCCTATTTCATTTTTTGTAAGCGTGCCGCAATAGTGGGTACGCTTTAAACCGTTCATTCGATCAAGTTTCAAAAAAACACCCTCTATATAAAGTGAAATAAATTAAAGAACCGATTCTTCAAGTGAATTTAAAGCAGAGTCAAGCTTTATTTTCATAAACTGCTCAGAAAAATCGTTGAATGAAATTTCTTTAATTTCACCGTTTATCATATTTTTAATGTTGCATTTATTTTGGGTAAGTTCATTATCACCAATAACAACACTGTAAAGCGCTCCGATTTTATCGGCGTATTTCATCTGTGCCTTAAGACCGCGACCGCAAACATCACATTGCGCTTCAAAGCCATCACGGCGTAAAGCGGTGCAAATTTCGGTAGCTTTAAGCGCAGCATTATTACCCATAGCGGCGATATAAATATCACATTTTTTAGCTTGCGGAAAATCGGCATTCTGATTTTCAAGCGCTAACATAAGCCGTTCAATTCCCATAGCAAAGCCTAAAGCAGGCACAGCGGGCCCGCCCATTTGTTTTACAAGACCGTCATATCGGCCGCCGCCGCAAACAGTAGATTGCGCGCCAATATCACCCGATACAAATTCAAATACCGTTTTGGTATAGTAGTCAAGACCGCGAACAATCTGCGGATTTATTGTATATTTAATACCTGCAGCATCAAGATGGGCCTTTACACCGTCAAAGTGGTTTTGACATTCATCACACAAAAAGTCAATTACTTTAGGTGCGCCTTTTGCTATTTCAGAGCATATTGGCGATTTGCAGTCAAGTATACGCATAGGGTTGCGTGAAAGTCGGTCTTGGCAGGTTTCGCAAAGTTGGTCGATATGCGTTGTAAAATACTCGGTAAGCGCCTTGTGATATGCTTTGCGGCATTCGGGGCAGCCTATTGAGTTTATTTCGAGTGAAATATTTTTAATACCGACTGTTTCTAATACCTGAAGGGCTAATGAAATAACTTCGGCATCGGCAGCGGGTGAAGCCGCGCCAAAACATTCAACACCAAACTGGTGAAATTCACGAAGTCTGCCTGCTTGCGGTTTTTCATAACGGTAACAGCCGCCTACATAACAAACCTTTGCAGGTAAAGCGCCGTTTACAACACCGTGTTCAATAACACTGCGTACAACGCCTGCAGTAAGCTCGGGGCGCAAAGTGATTGAACGGCCGCCCTTGTCATCAAAGGTATACATCTCTTTTTGAACGACATCGGTGGTATCGCCGACACTGCGCTTAAAAACTTCGGTATGCTCAAAAACGGGCACGCGTATTTCACGAAAACCGTAAAGTGAGGCGATTTCAAGCATTTTGCTTTCGACAAACTGATATTTATGTATATCAGCAGGTAAAATATCATTCGTGCCTTTTATGGCGCGGTTAATTTCTGCCATTTTGGT
>JBJFGD010000056.1:0-5090 GCA_051892355.1 Acutalibacteraceae bacterium
ATATCAATATATTTTTATTCTTTTGCGTAAACCTTTTCTTTTGATTTATAATTTTTTGCGTTTATATCCGAAATATTAATGCTTGAAGTATGCGGTATTTCTTTCCATTCAACTTTTTTAAACAGCGCTATAAGCAATGAAAATTTACCTATAATGTCAAAAATAGGAAAAGTGAGGCAATACCAAATTTTCTTTATAATCGGTATATGCTCAATGTGTCTGTGTTCAATAATAAATATATAGGCTGCTGTGATAATGCCTTTAAAATATGTAACAAATGATGCGTAAAATGTTGAAATAGTTAAAGCTGCTATACCGCTTGTAAGAGGTATATTAAATATTTCAAAACCAAAAATCTTTATATTAAATATATGAAAGGTAAATTTACAACCCATAAATATAAGCGCAAATTTTAAAAAATAAATTACAATCCTTTTAAACAGAGTTACAAGCGATCGTGGATAAACAACCGATAGCATATCAAGACTCATAAAACGAAGTCTTATGTTGTTAAAAAACCTTTTCCATTTAGGCGTATCAGGTGATATGTTACGATTAGCGGCACCCTTTGTCACAAATATGTGTTTCAGCAATTGCGGCCCTGTTTCAACAAAGGCTTGCAGGTGACCTTTTGCCCAACGAATACGCTGGCGTACAGCAATTTTAATGTCAACTGGCTGTTCGTCATAAAATTCGGCTTTGTTGTTATATGTTATTTGATAGCCCTGTGCTACCGCATCGGCACAAAAGGCGCGGTCTTCGGTTAGCGAAGTGTAATTCCAACCGTTTTTAATAAGTTCGTGCGAAAATAAAAACCCCGTGCCTTGAATACGCGTTGCCAAATGAAACAGTGAACGCGCGCGGTGCTCATTACGAATAGTGCGAAGCCAGTGAATACCGTATGATGCTGATATCCAGTTATCGCCAAAGTTTTTTGTATTGCGGTAAGAGGTGATAATCTTCTGACCTGAGTCAAACGATTCATTCATACGGGTGATATAGTCTTGCTTTAAAAGGTTGTCAGCATCGAAAATAAAATAACCTTCAAAACTGTCAATGCCGTAATCGTCTTTAATACGGTTTACAAGATATTGAAGCGCAAAACCTTTGGTGCGGTGGTTTGGGTCAAAGCGTTCATAACAAACAGCACCTAATTTGCGTGCAATATGCGCCGTATCATCTGTACAGTTGTCTGCCACCACAAAAACAGTTACAAGCTCATGAGGGTAATCCTGCTGATTGATACTGTCGATAAGATTACCTATAACCGTTTCTTCGTTGCGAGCCGCAACAAGTATTGCATATTTGTGATTACACTTCGCTTTCTTGAATTTTCGAGTGAAGAAAACGCCGGTTATTTTGTAAACGATTTTGTATTTTAGCAGACTGCTTATAAAACCTGAAACTTTGTTAATTAGTTTAATTATTAATTTTAAAATTTCCTCAATTACCATAACGAATGAATTATAGCACCCTTATGTATGAATATCAATAGTAAAAATATTAAGATTTTTTAAAGGTATGTTTTACTTGTAATTGTGTCAATAATGTTGTATAATAATATGAAAATTAGTTATTTTGGAGTGGTATACCTTGCTAATTAATGCAATAAGAGGAAACCTTACGGTTTCTGAATTAATAATAAGCATTGTATCGTGTTTGGCGGTAATTTTTTTCACACTGCCTATACATGAATGGGCGCACGGCTATGTTTCTACAAAACTTGGTGACCCAACACCCCGTTATCAGGGAAGGCTTACATTAAACCCTATGGCCCATATAGACTGGCTCGGTGCCGCCGCTTTGCTTCTTTTTGGAATAGGTTGGGCAAAGCCTGTTCAGGTTAATGCAAGGTATTATAAACACCCCAAACGCGATATGGCAATTGTCGCATTTGCAGGTCCGCTTTCAAATATTATAGTTGCATTTTTGGCTTTGCTTATCAATTATCTTTTATATTCAATTTTAATTTTGTTTAATGTATCTTCAGAGATTTACGGCGTATTTATGTTTGTTTCTTTCTTTTTATCTACCGTTGCACAAATAAATGTATATCTTGCCGTATTTAATCTTATTCCAATACCGCCGTTTGACGGTTCAAGAATACTGTTTACATTTTTACCGCAAAAGTATTATTTTAAAATTATGCAGTATGAAAGATATATTTTTATAGGAATTCTGTTATTGCTTTATACGGGTTTGCTTGATAAGCCGATTTATTTTTTGTCTAACGGTGTTTTGAATTTTATTATGTTGCTTGCCCGTTTACCCTTTACTGCCATACTCGGAGGTTAGATAATGGAACAATCCGTAACACTTTCATATAAAGTGGAAAATTTTGAAGGTCCGCTTGACTTGCTGTTACAGTTAATTGCTCGTAATAAACTTAATATTTATGATATACAGATGTCTGTTTTAATTGAGCAGTATCTTGAACAGATGGAAATTTTTAAAAATCTTGAAATGGAAATCTCAAGCGAGTTTTTAGAAATGGCTTCACGCCTTATATATATAAAAACAGTAAGTCTTTTGCCCAAGCATGATGAAATAGTTAAACTTAAAGAGGAACTTACAGGCGAACTGCTTGAATATCAAATGTGCCGTGAAATGGCACAAAAGCTATCACAAATGACAGACGGTTTTGACCGATTTGTGCGCCTTCCCACAGAATATGATTTTGATAAAACCTATGAACTTGTACATCCAAGCGATACAATTTATCAGTCATATTTGGCAGCCGTTGGCCGTGGACAGCGCCGATTGCCGCCCAATGTTGCACCCTTTACAAAGATAGTTGCTAAAAAAATCGTTTCGGTTTCGACAAAAATTATTTTTGTAATTAGAAAACTTATAACAGGGGGCACAAGCAAGCTGTCTTCACTTTACCAAACGGCACACAGCCGTTCAGAACTTGTAGCAACTTTTTTAGCCGTGCTTGAGCTTTGCAAGGCAAATCGCGTTGAAATAAGCGGTGACAATGCCGATACGGCAGAAATAAAGATCATTAAGAGGCATAATAAAAGATGAATAAACAACAAACTCTTTCAGCGCTTGAAGCGGTGCTTTTTGCTTCGGGCGACCCCATAAGTATAGATAGGCTTTCACAGGTATTTGAGATTAAACCTGAAGAAATTGAGCAATATATTAAAGAACTTAAGGCAAAATTAGATTCTAATAACAGCGGTTTTAGCGTTGTGCGGTTAGAAAACACATATCAGCTTGTAACGCGTGAAGAATTTGCGCCCTATATTAAAAAAGCATTCGATATTAAGCGCCGCACACCTTTGTCGCCGGCTTCTCTTGAGGTTTTAGCGGTAATTGCTTATAATCAGCCTGTAACCCGTGCTTTTATAGAGCAGGTTCGCGGTGTTGACTGTTCGGGCGTTGTATCTACCCTTGTTGAAAAAGGTCTTATAGAAGAACGCGGCAGACTTGAATTGCCCGGCAGACCTTTGCTATACGGCACTACAAAAACATTTTTGCGTAGTTTTAGTTTAAATGATTTAAGTGATTTACCGCCGCTTCCAAAGGACAACCCAGAGGTAAACGATATTGGTGAACAGCTTGAAATTGAAGAAGATTTAACGGTTGGAGAAATAGAACAATGACAGCTTTGCTGATTGTTTTAAGCATATTATTTTTAATTTTTCTTTTGCTTGTTTTGCCCGTTACTGTAGATTTGAATTATAAAAACAAACTGTGTTATCGCATTAAATATGCGGCAATAGTTTTGTTTGACAGTGAAAAACGGGTAGATATAAAAAAAGTAAAAAGAAAAAAGAAAACTAAAGCGCAATCGCATTCTGAAAAAGAGAGTGCCAAGAAAGAGAGCTTTTTAAAAAAAACATATGCACAAAAAGGATTTTTCGGAACAGTTAAGTATTTTTCTAAACTTATAGGTTTACTTTTAAAGAAACTTTGGTGGATTGTAAAACGCCTTAAGTTCAGTAGATTTATGCTTGATTTAACAGTGGCTACAGATGATGCCGCGAATACGGCACTTGAATATGGCGGCATTTGTTGTGCTGTGTATCCGGTGTTAGCATTTATTGAAACCAATGCTAAATTTAAATCAAAGAGCGTTAATATTTCGGCTGATTTTGATAAAAAAGAACCTGAGTTTACAATTTCTTTAAGTGTAACAACACGGCTTATTTATTTTTTAATAGCAGCCATTTCGGCATTAAAAGAATATCTAAAATTACAACATAAGGAAAGTGAAAATAATGAGCGAAAATAACATTAAGGGTATAATGGATACCACTATGGAAAAATTGCGCGCTATGGTAGATGCCGATACAATTATAGGCACTCCCGTTGTTGTAGGCAATATTACACTTATACCCGTGTCAAAGGTTTCGTTTGGTCTTGCTACGGGCGGCAGTGATTTTCCAAACAAAAACGGGCAGGAACTTTTTGGCGGCGGAGGCGGTGCCGGTGTTACGGTTAATCCTGTTGCGTTTATTTGTGTTAACGGTGAAAATGTTCATATGATGCCTGTTTACAATCAAATGGGTACAATTGATAAAGCAATTAATATGGCACCCGAGCTTATAGATAAGGTAAAAAGCCTTTTTGACAAAAAGGATAACAAAACACCCATAGAAAAATAATCTCATAAAGCGGTGGGCAGCGCTCATAAAATTTATGGGTGTTGTTTATGAAAAGGGTAGCTTGTATAATTGTTTGTTTAATGTTGCTGTCTAATTTAACTGCTGTATCAGCTGAAGATATTTCGGCTGAAGCGGCAGTTGTTATAGACGGTGATACAGGCGAGATTTTATACTCACTTAACTGTAATGAACGGTTGCCTATGGCAAGCACTACTAAAATTATGACGGCCTTGCTGCTGTGTGAATTGGGCAGTGATTTAACCGCTGAAATTGTTACGACTCGTGAAATGGTTACAGTAGAGGGCTCTTCAATGGGTTTACAGTCAGGTGATACGGTATCGTATCACGATTTGCTTTACGGTATGCTGTTGGCATCGGGTAATGATGCGGCAAATACTACCGCAATAGCGCTTGCCGGCAGTGTAGATAAATTTGTAGGTCTTATGAATGAGCGTGCAGCACAAATGGGGCTTAAAG
>JBJFGD010000057.1:0-5065 GCA_051892355.1 Acutalibacteraceae bacterium
AAGGGAATGTTTAATAATGATAGCTACCCTAAACGGTAAATTAATAGTAAAAGAATTAAATTATGTAATTATTGAATGCGGCGGGGTCGGTTTAAAATGCTTTGTTACACAAAACACCCATGCAACTATTGGTAATATAGGTGACACCGTATTTTTATATACTTATCTTTCGGTACGCGAAGATGCACTTGATTTATACGGTTTTGCTAATAATAGCGAACTTGAAATTTTTAAACTTATAACATCGGTAAGCGGTGTAGGTTCAAAAATTGGGCTTGCAATTCTTTCTGAATTTACGGCAGATAAAATTATGCTGTATATTGCAAGCGGCGATGCAAAATCTCTTACGGCTGCATCGGGCGTAGGCATTAAGCTTGCACAACGAATAGTTCTTGAACTGAAGGACAAAGTGGGCGGTATAGTGTCAAATGATTCGTCAATTGATATTCAATCTGTTGGTAATGCAGCCGTACACAGCACTTCTAAAGAAGCTATTGAAGCGTTGGTTTCGTTAGGTTATACACAAAGCGAGGCATCGCTTGCCGTTGGCAGACTTGACCCATCACTTGACACAAATGAACTTATAAAGCAGGCACTTAAATCACTTGCAAGGGGGCTTTAATATATGATAGAGCAAGAAATGGATTTTGAAAATCGCATTGTTTCACCTGAATATACTGCAAGCGAAGATGATGCTGAACTGTCGCTTAGACCAAAAACATTAGACGAATATATAGGTCAAGATAAGGTAAAAGACAATTTAAGTATATATATTAAAGCTGCAAGACAGCGCAAAGAGTCGCTTGACCATGTTTTATTATACGGCCCACCCGGGCTTGGCAAAACAACACTTTCAAATATTATTGCGCGCGAAATGGGTGTAAATTTAAGGGTGACATCGGGACCTGCAATCGAAAAGCAGGGTGATTTGGTTGCAATTTTAACTTCGCTTAACGAAGGTGATGTTTTATTTATAGATGAAATTCACCGTCTTTCACGAAATGTTGAAGAAATATTATACCCCGCAATGGAAGATTTTTCTTTAGATATCATACTTGGTAAAGGCCCTTCGGCTCGTTCAATAAGGCTTGATGTGCCTCATTTTACACTTGTAGGCGCTACAACGCGTTCAGGTCAGCTTACAGCTCCTTTGCGTGACCGTTTTGGTGTACTGTTGCGTTTAGAACTTTACACACCCGTACAGTTGGGGCAAATAGTAAAGCGTTCTGCCGGTATTTTGAATATACCGATTGACGATGAGGGCGCTTTAGAAATCGCTTCGCGTTCACGCGGTACACCTCGTATTGCTAACCGTTTACTTAAACGAGTGCGCGACATTGCCGAGATTGAGTTTGACGGAAAAATTGATGTAAAAGTGGCACAATCAGCCCTCGCAAGATTTGAAATTGATGAACTCGGTCTTGATGATTTTGACCGTAAAATGCTTACTGCAATTATTACGCATTACGGCGGCGGACCTGTAGGTCTTGATACACTTGCTGCGGCTGTGGGCGAAGAGGCTGTAACTATTGAAGATGTTTATGAACCTTATTTAATGCAAATTGGTTTTTTAACCCGTACACCGCGCGGCAGATGTGTTACAAATTTAGCTTATGAACATCTTGGAATAAGGTCTGATAAAGCACAACAATCACTTTTGTAAAGGTAATTCAATGAGAACAACAGATAATTTTTATGATTATGAACTTATAGATGCCGATAACGGCGAACGTCTTGAGCGTTGGGGCGACATTATTTTAATTCGTCCTGATCCGCAGGTTATATGGAATGAAGGCCACCGCGACAACCGTTGGAACAATGCACATGCCATATATCACCGTTCTTCATGCGGCGGCGGATATTGGGAGACATTAAAAAAAGTGCCCGATGTCTGGAGCATTTCATTTAACGATCTTACTTTTCGCCTAAAGCCTATGGGCTTTAAACACACAGGGCTTTTTCCCGAACAGGCGGTCAACTGGTCTTTGGCACAAAAACTTATTAAAGAATCTAAACGCGAAGTTTCGGTGCTTAATTTATTTGCTTATACCGGCGGTGCTACGGTAGCTTGTCTTAAAGCTGGCGCCAAGGTAACACATGTTGATGCTTCAAAAGGTATGGTTAGTTGGGCAAAAGAAAATGCAGCCGCATCAGGCCTTGCAGACAAACCAGTGCGTTGGCTTGTTGACGACTGTATGAAATTTGTAAAGCGCGAAATCAGGCGCGGTAACAAATATGATGCAATTATAATGGATCCGCCATCATATGGCAGAGGCCCCGGCGGTGAGGTTTGGAAATTAGAACAGCAGATATCAGAATTACTTACAGATGTAGGCAAAATTTTGAGCGATGACCCGTTGTTTTTCTTTTTAAATTCATATACAGGCGGACTTTCGCCAACAATTTTAAACTATATGGTTAAAAGCTGTGTATTACCAAACTGCAGCAAAGAAGTTTTTACAGAGGAAATCGGTCTTAAAGTTACTAAAAGGAATATTATATTGCCTTGCGGTAATACAACAATTTGGACAAAATAATGGATAATATAATTGAAGTTAAAAATATTACATTTGAATATGATGACGGCGATGAAAAAAATGTCATCTTAAACGATTTTAATCTTAATATTGAGCGTGAAAGCTTTACTGTTATATTAGGTCATAACGGTTCGGGTAAATCTACCCTTGCAAAGTTGCTTAACGGATTATATAAACCTACTAAGGGAACTGTGACGGTAGACGGCATTGACACTGACGATGAAGCAAATGAAATTGAAATCAAGCGCCGTGTTGGAATGGTTTTTCAAAATCCTGATAATCAGCTTGTCGCTTCAATTGTTGAAGAAGATGTTGCCTTTGGTCCTGAAAATTTAGGTCATTCGCCCGAAATTATTCGCGCAGAGGTAGATGAGGCTTTAAAGGCTGTAGATATGTATGAATTTCGTAACTCTACACCGCATCATCTTTCGGGCGGACAAAAGCAAAGAATTGCCATTGCCGGAATTATTGCAATGAAACCCGAATGTATTGTACTTGATGAACCTACCGCAATGTTAGACCCTAAAGGCAGAGCTGAAATTATTTCAACTATTAAAAAGTTAAACCGTGAAAACGGCATAACTATCGTTCTTATAACCCATTTTATGGAAGAGGCTGTTGATGCCGATCGTGTAATTGTTATGGATGACGGTAAAATTGTAGCCGATTCTACACCGAAAGATATATTCAGCAATATTAAATTGCTAAAACAAGTAGGTCTTGATGTTCCGCAAACTACCGAACTTCTTTATCGTTTAAAGTTAGGCGGTATGAATATTACTACTGATGTTATTTCTATAGAAGAATCAGCTGAAAAAATTTATAATGCGATTCATTTGGAGGAAATTTAAAATTGCCAATTCTTGAAGTCAAAAATCTTACCCATACCTATGGCGGCGATTCACTTTTTATAACTGATGCTGTCAAAAATGTGAATTTTAGCATTGAAAAAGGTGAAATTGTCGGTATTATAGGTCATACCGGTTCGGGTAAATCTACACTTGTACAGCACCTTAACGGGCTTTTAAAGCCCACAGAAGGCGAAGTATTATTAGAAGATAAAAACATTTGGGATAACCCTAAACAAATACGAAGTGTTCGCTCACGCGTAGGTCTTGTTTTTCAATATCCCGAATATCAACTTTTTGAAGATACTGTTTATAAAGATATTGCTTTCGGCCCTAAAAATATGGGCCTTTCTGATGATGAAATAAATACGCGCATTATTGAAATTTGTAAAATTGTCGGTATAAAGCAAGAATATTTTGAAAAATCGCCCTTTGATTTATCTGGCGGTGAAAAGAGGCGTGTTGCAATAGCCGGCGTTATGGCAATGCAACCTGAAATTATTATATTTGACGAGCCTGTAGCAGGTCTCGACCCGAAAGGCAGAAATGATGTAATCCGTATGATAGCGGACTACCGCAACAAATATAATGCTACGGTGATTATTATTTCTCACAATATGGAAGATATGGCACTTCTTGCTGATAAACTTATTGTTATGAGCAATGGTGAATTGCAAATGTTTGACACTACAGAAAATGTATTTCGTCAGCACGAATTTTTACAAAGCATAGGGCTTAATGTACCTATGGTTACACAGATAATGCTTAACTTGAAAGAAAAAGGAATAGATATACCTGATAATATCTTTACTGTGGACAGGGCTGTAGATTATCTTCTTAATTTAAGTAAAGGAGGTAATGTTAATGCTTAAAGATATTACCTTCGGTCAATATTTTGAGTGTAACTCGTTTGTTCATAAACTTGACCCAAGAACAAAGCTTATATTATTGGTTTTAGTTGTTGTATTTATTTTTGTTGCAGGCGGTTGGATTTCACTTGCAATAGTTGCGTTATTTATATTTACAACTATATTGCTTTCTAAAGTACCGTTTAAAATGTATTTAAAAAATTTAAAAGCAATTTTGCCAATAATAATTTTTACAATGATTATTAATCTGTTTTATAATACAGGCGGAAAAGTGCTTTTGACAGTATGGAAGTTATCAATAACTACAGGTTCTGTGAACAGAGCACTTTATATGGCATCAAGAATTTTGCTGCTTATTATTATAAGTGCAGTTTTAACCTATACCACAACACCAAATGATTTAACCGATGCAATTGAAAAGTTATTGTCGCCGTTACGCTTTATCGGTCTTAAAAATGCAGTTCATACACTTGCACTGATGATGACAATTGCATTGCGTTTTATACCAACTCTTATTGAAGAAACCCAAAAAATTACAAATGCACAAAAAGCCAGGGGAGCCGACCTTGAAAACGGAAGTCTTATTGAACGAATAAAGGCTTTAATACCAATATTAATACCACTGCTTATATCTTCTATAAGGCGTGCGTATGAACTGGCAGAAGCTATGGAATGCCGTTGCTATAACGGCGGAGAGGGCAGACAGCGTATGAAGCAATTAAAATATAAAATGTGCGATACTGTCACTTTTTTAGTTACTATAGGTGTTTGCACTGCCGTTATAGTAATAAATATACTTTTATAATTTTGG
>JBJFGD010000058.1:0-5044 GCA_051892355.1 Acutalibacteraceae bacterium
TGGTTCAATGCGAATATGTGGGACGGTCTTGACGGCGATAAGGCTTATGTATTCGGCGGACGCTCATTTTCAATTTACGAAGCAACAGATAGCGGACTTACACTTGTATTCGACAGTGGCAGTGACTTTGAAGAAATAACTGCGGACAAACTTGCAGACTATTTCAACGCTTCAAACGATAAAATAAGCCTTGATAACCGTTCGGGCAAAAAAGGACCTGAACCTGAAAGTGTGGTTACAGGTGTTATAGGAAATAAAACCTTTGCTTTTGTAGCGCTTGAAAGAATCGGCGGAATAATGGTTTACGACATCACCGACCCCGCAAATGCAAAGTTTGCAAACTACATAAATTCCCGTGAATTCGATGAAGCAATCAAGGGCGATGTTTCTCCCGAAGGTCTCTGCTTTGTATCGGCAGAGAACAGCAAAACGGGAAAAGCAACACTTCTTGCCGCCTGCGAGGTATCGGGTACATTGGCGGCTTATGAATGTGATTACGAAGAACCTGTGCATAATCATAAATTAGTTCTTGTAAAGGCGGAAAATGCAACCGCCGCTAAAGACGGCAATACCGAGTATTACTACTGTGAAGATTGCGGTAAATATTTCTCGAACGAAGCAGGCACTAAGGAAATTTCCAAAGCAGATACGGTAATTTCAAAGCTTGCTCCGAAAATTATTGAGGGAAATAGCATAAAGATTGATAAATCCTCAAAAGAGTCTGTATCCTTCCGTTCAGATGCCGCGTCTGCAGATTTTATCCGTGTAGAGCTTGACGGAAAAGAGCTTGTTAAGGATAAAGATTACACAGTAAAAGAAGGCAGTATTATCGTTACTCTCTCACCTGAATTTGTAGCCACATTGTCATCAGGCGAGCATACACTCGGAATAGTATCTACAAGCGGAACGGCAACGGCGACCTTTACCGTAACCGAAAGCAAGGTTGATAACGGCTCATTGGATGTTTTACAAAATGATAATTCAGGAAACAAAGTTAACAATTCTTCATCAGATGTTTTTTCTGAAAGCAATATCGAAAAATCACCTCAAACAGCCGAAAACACCCTGATAGGTTCCTTGATTGCTTTGATAATTTTAAGCGGATGTGCATTAATCGGATTAACCGTTTATAGTAAAAAGAAACGATAATTTAAATATGCTGGTCATCTATTAACAGCTAGTGTTAATAAACTTTATTTATATGATTTTTATGTTATGAATAATAACAGCAGTATGCAATCTTCCAATCTGCATACTGCTGTTGATTTTAATGTAGTTTTCTTTCTTGTGTATTGTACTTTATATAATAGATGGTTTTAATTTTTAATTTTGCATATTTATTTGTTCGTCTAAAATAAGTGGATAGCGTACAAGCTTATTTCCGTCAAGATTTTCTTTGTGCATATTTACTGCTGTGATTTGGTGATTATTGTAGCTTGTGTAATAGTAAATGCATTTATCAGTATTACAGCAGGAAGTATAAATAGTTATTTCAAATTCTTTGTCACCAACATCGCAACAACCGCGTTGTTGATCTACCGAGCCTAAAATATGAAAAAATTGGCTAACACTTTCTAATTCAGAATTGCCCGAAACCGAATTCATTTTTGTAAATGCTGCTCTGATAAAGCGTGATTGTGAAGATAAATCACCCGGAAGTCCTAACGCGCCCATACCTCGGCTGTAAACAGAAAGCTGCAACTTGTCTGAAAAATGATTTTCAGGCGATTTAGGTGATAAATGCATATAATTGTTTAGTTGAAACATCTGCTCATTAAACGGTGGATTGTTGGTTAACACACCTACAGGATTTGAATATATTTTGATGCCTTCTTTTACTGATTCCACAGTAATGGCTTCGTCACGGTCTGCAATTATCCAATGAAGCTGCGCTATCGGTAAATCTTTGCTGAAAGGGGTTTTAGTAATATTAATTTTTTCTAACAGTTTTTTTGCTTCTTTTACTGTGGCACATTGGCTTAATACCCAAGGTATAAATTCAAACTGCGCTATATTGTCTTTATCTTTTTCTTCTGCAAAATAGTATGCGTTTCCTACAAAATTTAAGCCTGCCATACCAAGACCTTTTTCATTTACAGCATCATAATAAAGCGGATATTCGCCCGATACATATGCCATACCGATAATTGCATAATGGTTTTTAATTACAGAACCATTGTGAAAATCAAACTGATAGTTGCGCGGTGTTATTGTAACCTCATCGCCATATGAAAACTCATAATCTAAAGTTCTGCCAAAATAAAAATCTTTTGTTTTATAAGTTGCTGCTGTACACATATGTCAGCCCCCTAACATTAATTTTCTTTATTTTAACCCAATTATAACGCAATGATACAGTCAATTCAACCGTTTATTTAAACTAATTTATTATTGTATAGACGGGGTTGCAGTTTTATGTTATAATTTATATATAATATTTTAGCGGTTGGGGAGATAAAAATAATTATGATTAACAAAATTAACGGATTTTGCAAAAAAATTCAATTTCTTTCGGGGGCTTGGCTTAAACTTATTGCAATCATATCAATGCTTGCGGACCATGTAAACAAGGCATTGATTTATCCGTACTTATATTCAAATCACGGCTTTCTCGCGTTTGTCAGCGATATGTTTGATATAATCGGCAGAATAGCATTTCCGTTGTTTTGCTTTATGCTGGTTGAGGGATACTTCAAAACTCGAAGCCGTAAGAAATATCTGCTTAATTTGCTGATTTTCGGTGTAATATCTGAAATTCCGTTTGATATGTCTACAACTGCAAGTTTTTTCAATAATAACTGGAACAATATTATGTTTACGCTGGCTTTAGTGCTTGTTACTATTTGGTCTATAGATGTTTTGAAAGAAAAAATGAAAAATTTGCCCAAGATACTTTGGTATTTAGTATCGTTTTTAATAGTTTTTGCAATGTGCATAGTTTCATCAATATTAAGTCTTGATTATGAATATCACGCTATTTTAATCGGCTATTTCTTTTATTTGTTCCATGATATGCCGTTATTTGCAATTCCTTTCGGTTATGCTTCAATATTTAAGACACCTTGGTCCCTTTTGGGTTTTGGCCTTACACTTACATATAACGGTGAGCGCGGTAAGCAAAATAAAATGCTTAACTATTGGTTTTATCCGGTTCATTTGCTTATTATAGGCATTCTTCGTCTTTATTTGGGTGTTTAAAATATGTTTAACTGATGTACTGAGAGGGCATAAAAAAGTAGAGGCTCAAGGCAGAGCGGTAGTAATAAATCACACACGGCGGTAATGACAAAAAATCCTTGCCGCCGTTGTTTGTTAAAAAGTATCTTCTCTGCGTAATTTTGCTCTTATTCTGCGCATATCCTCCGGTAGTTCATCATCAGGCATATTGTCACAAAAAGCCGTTGAGCCTGCGCGTTTGGCTGTTTCATAGTACCAGCATTTGAATTTTACCGTTTCCAATGCTTCCTGAAGTTCTCCGATTTGCTTCTCAACTTCCGATTTCTGTTTTTGAAATAGCTCAAGCCGAGCATTTATACTTGCATCTTCCTGCAGTACAAGCTCAATGAAATATTTGATGTCTTTAATGTGCATACCGGTAGCCTTTAGGCAATGAATAATTTTGAGAAATTCATAATCGCTCTCCTTAAAAACACGAATACCGCTTTCGGATCGCTCCATAAACGGAAGCAATCCCTCTTTATCGTAATATCGCAATGTGGATGCCGCAACACCTAACTTTTTTGCCATTTCACCGATCGTAAATACCATAAATGTTACTCCCCGAATATATTTTTTGTAAACATATAAAAAGGTATTGACTTAAAGTTCACTTTAAGTAGTATAATGTTATCGAAGGTATTATACCACTTTCAAATAATTAGGTCAACAGGAGGCTTTTATATGTTAGGCAATTTCAGCTACTCAAACCCCACAAAACTGTATTTCGGTGAAGATGCGCTTGATAATCTTAGCACAGAGCTGCAGAAATACGGAAAGAATGTACTGCTCGTTTACGGCGGCGGTTCTATTAAGAAAAACGGTATTTACGACAAGGTAGTCGCAATACTTAACGACTGCGGTAAAACCATCATTGAGGATGCAGGTGTTATGCCTAATCCTACGGTAGAAAAGCTATATGAGGGCTGTGAACGCGCAAGAGCCGGAAAGGCAGATTTTATTCTTGCTGTAGGCGGCGGAAGCGTCTGTGACTACGCAAAAGCGGTATCGGTTTCTGTTCACTGCAAAGAAGATCCTTGGGATAAATATTATCTGCGTATGGAAGATGTGGATAACGAGATCGTTCCCGTTGGCTGTGTGCTTACTATGGTTGGCACCGGCAGCGAAATGAACGGCGGTGCTGTTATAACCAATCACGAACAAAAGCTAAAGATCGGCCATGTGTTCGGCGATAATGTATTCCCGAAATTCTCTATTCTCAATCCCGTTTACACATATACCTTACCGAAATATCAAATGGTAGCGGGTATTTATGATATTTTTAATCATATATGCGAGCAGTATTTCTCCGGTGAAGATGATAACACCTCCGATTATATTATGGAAGGCTTAATGAAATCGGTGGTTCATTCCTCGCGTATAGCTGTAGAAAACCCAACCGATTACGAGGCAAGAAGCAATATTATGTGGGCGGCTACTTTGGCGCTGAATACACTTGTTGCTAAAGGAAAAACAACCGACTGGATGGTTCATATGCTCGGTCAGTCGGTAGGCGCTTATACCGATGCTACTCACGGTATGACACTTGCTGCGGTTTCTCTGCCGTATTACAGATACATAATGCCTTACGGTCTTGAAAAATTCAAAAGATTTGCCGTGAATGTATGGAATGTTCAGCCAAACGGTAAAACCGATGAAGAAGCGGCTCTTGCCGGTCTTGCAGAAATGGAAAACTGGATGAAGGAAATCGGCTTGGTTATGAATATCACCGACCTTGGTGTAACCGAAGATATGATTGACGGCATCACAGAGGGAACTTTCGTGATGGACGGCGGTTACAAGGTACTTACTAAAGATGAAATTAAAT
>JBJFGD010000059.1:0-5035 GCA_051892355.1 Acutalibacteraceae bacterium
GCCGCCGACCAATCACCCGACCGGTAAAAGGTTTGAATATCAGCAATAATTTGCTGCTGAAAAATTGCAGGAATTGCCGCTACAATTGCATTAAATATAATACAAACAATAGTAATTGGCAGCATTATGGGGTAGAAAGAATACAGCATTTTTATAACGCGTTTCAGCGTGCTGATTTTAAAAGTAGGCTTACCGCCGCCGCGCGGCATTGGTCCATGTGGTTTACGCATCTTCGCTACCTCCTTTTGACTGTTGTGTATATATCTCACGGTAAATTTCGCTTGTTTTAAGCAGAGTATCATGATTACCCTTAGCCGCAATCTTGCCGTTTTCCATAATGATAATCAAATCAGCATCTTCAACCGAAGAAACACGCTGTGCAATAATAATCTTTGTGGTTTCGGGTATATACTTTTTAAAGCCTGACCGTATAAATGCATCGGTTTTAGTATCAACGGCGCTTGTTGAGTCATCAAGAATTAAAATTTTAGGTTTTTTAAGAAGCGCACGCGCAATACAAAGACGCTGTTTTTGTCCGCCGGATACATTTGTGCCACCCTGTTCTATATAAGTGTCATATCCATCGGGGAAGGTTTTTATAAATTCGTCTGCCTGTGCTAACTTGCAAGCCTCAATAATTTCTTCATCAGTAGCATTTTCATTACCCCAACGCAAATTTTCTTTTATGGTACCTGAGAAAAGTAAGTTCTTTTGTAGCACCATTGCAACCGAATTACGCAGAGTTTCAATGTCATAATCACGAACATCTACTCCGCCTACCTTAATACTTCCGTCTGTTACATCATAAAGTCGGGGTATTAACTGCACAAGTGATGTTTTACTTGAACCTGTACCGCCTAAAATACCAACGGTCATACCTGAATTAATATGCAGATTAATGTCACTAAGCGCAGATTTTTTAGCATTTTCAGAATACTTAAAGTTTACATTCTCAAAGTCTATAGAGCCGTCTGAAACGCTCATTACAGGGTTTGGGGGGTTATGCAGTGTTGGCTGTTCTTCTAAAACTTCACAAATACGCTTCATAGATTCTAATGACATAGTAATCATTACATAAATCATAGAAAGCATCATAAGCGACATAAGTATCTGCATACCATAGGTAAGCATTGCCGAAATTTGGCCTACATCAAGCGAAGCGCCCATGCTTTCAATGGTCATTTTTGAACCTACGGTTAAAACAAACACCATATTAAAATACAGGCAAATCTGCATAAGGGGGTGGTTAAATGCTACAATGCGTTCTGCCTTTGTAAAATCAACACAGATATCTTCAGCCGCTGCGGTAAACTTTTTCTTTTCGTAATCCTCGCGTGAAAATCCTTTTACAACACGCATAGCACGCACATTTTCTTCAATAGACTCATTAAGTCGGTCATACTTTTTAAACACGCGTCTGAATGCAGGCATCGCCTTGCGAGCTATGAGTAAAAGCCCGAAAATAAGTATGGGCACTACTATTACAAAGGTTGTAGCAAGCGCTCCGCCCATAACATATGCCATTGTTATTGAAAAAATAAACATAAGCGGACTTCTGATAGCGGTACGAATAAGCATCATATAAGACATCTGCACATTGGTGATATCGGTTGTAAGACGCGTTACAAGTGACGAAGTTGAAAACTTATCTATATTTTTGAAAGAATAGCTTTGAATACGGCTAAACAAATCATGGCGTAAATTCTTTGCAAAGCCCGATGCCGCTTTAGAACAGGTGTATGCCGCCGAAGTGCCGCAGCATAGTGATAATATCGCCAGCCCTACAAGCATTAAACCTGTTTTTAAAATAACCGCCAGTTCAACACCCGATTTTATTTGATTTACTAAATTTGCCGTAATAAAGGGAATAAGGCACTCAACTACTACCTCACCTGTTATAAAAATAAGTGTAAGTATTGACGGCTTTTTATATTCCCTTATACACGAAGCAAGTTTTTTTATCATTTTTCTACCTCCAAATTATTCTTGATTTTATCTACAACATTGTAAAAAACAATAAGTTCTTCTTCGGTTATTCCGTCTTTAAGCGTATTTTCAAGCATTTCAATATTTTTGGTCGCTTTTTTATGAATTTCTATTGCTTTTTCTGTTAGTACAATCTTTTTTAATCGCGCATCATATGGCACCGGCTCACGATAAATTATGCCATTCTTCTCCATTAGTTTTAGCATATTTGTAGCCGTTGAACGCCTAATCGAAAAACGCGCCTCAAAATCGCGCTGAAAAACATCGGTATCACCGTTTTCATAAAAATATCTTATAGCCCAACCGTGAACACCGGTAGATTTATCAAATTCTTCAGGTTTTTTGCTTTCCATATAGCGTTTTATAAGATTATTTAATTTTCTGATTTCTAATCCGAGCTGTCTTTCTTTTTTCATAAAACACCGCCTCAAAATAATGTTAGTTTGCTAACATTTTTTATTTATTATAATATCTTTACTTTCGGTTGTCAACACAATAAATTTAAACTTTTTGTTAAAATTAAAAAGGTATGCGTAAGCATACCTTTAAACTTATACTATTTGTGCTAAAACACTTTCAAAATATTCTTTTGTAACCAATGCGATTTGATCAATTTTAGAACTTTTGACTTCTAAAGAATCATCTGTTTGTATTACCGACAATATTTCAGACTTTGCAACTTCGGTTTTACCCAAAATTAAATTAACAAGTTCTTTTTGTGAGCTGCTACTGCCGAGTGTAAGTTTATTGCTGTATTCCGCAGCTGAAACCACAATCTGACCTATCACCTTTGCACCGTATTCCATATCGGGTTTAAGGCTTGCACTTGATATAACCTTTTCTTCAAGGCGGCGCATAGGCTCGGTAACAATCGGATTCTCTGCATTTTTCTTTGAAATTTCAGATTTTAAAGACTTTATTTCATCTGAATAAAGCTGAAGTTGCTTTTTTAGCTCATTTACTTCAAGTTGAGTTTTTTGCAGAGTATCAAACAGTGTTAAATTTTGCTGAATTAAATCTTTTTTGCGCATTTTATTCACCTAATTTACCGCAGATTTTACTGTTTTTTACAAATATAAGTGTCATTAATACTATAGCTAACAAACTGCCCACAGAGTCAATAATAATATCTGTAAATCGGCACGCCCTGCCCGGCACAAAATACTGATGAAATTCATCGCTTACTGAATACAGCACACATATAACAAATGCCGCCGTACTGCGATAAATTATTTTGTATTTTTTAAATGTAACCGCAGTTAAAAATGCTAATACTCCCAAAACAAAATATTCTGAAAAATGTGCCGTTTTTCTCACAATAAGCGTGATGTTGTCGGTTATATTAGCTTTAGTATCATCGGTTAATTCGCTATATTCAGGGTAAATTACTGTAATTACCGCTGATACAAAACCGCTGCTCATTTTTGAAGACTGTTTTGCATGCTGCGAAGAAAATATAAATATTGTAGCCATCCAACAAATAAGCAGCGTAAAAATCAATATTCTGAATTTAAGCGTTTTGTTCATTTTAGAAGAACAACGGATACGGATTTATCCAAGTTCCGTTTTTAAGTATACCTAAATGCAGGTGATAACCTGTTGACCAACCGGTAGTACCTACATAACCGACAATGTCGCCCTGCTTTACATATTGACCGTTTGAAACAATTATTTTAGAAGCATGTGCATAATAAGCAACATAATTTGCCGAACTGCCGTTTATGTTGAGTGTACCGTGATTGATAGTGCAATAGTTACCGTAACCGTTACCGCAGCAGTTACCCGATTTTTTATAGTTATGTGTGCAACTGTTGCTTACAAGTGTTACATAACCGTCGGCAATAGCGCGTATTGGTTGACCGGCTATACCGCCGCCCGCAATATCAATACCATTGTGATTACCTCTATGTACGGCATCATTGCTCTTAAAACCTGCGCTTATGCCAAAAAATCCGCTTACAGGCCACTGCAAACCTGTATTTGGGTTTATAAATGTGGTATAGCTTTTAGAAGCAATATCGTCTTCTAACTGTTTTTGTAGCTTTTTAACCTGTGCGTTAATAGCATCTACATCTTCTTGGCTTTCAGCCTGTTGAGCTGCAATATTATTGTATATCACAGATGCCTCATTTTCTTGCGACTCGAGTTCAGATTGCTGTTCGGCAATAGTATTTTTTATAGATACTTGTTGTTTTAACAGTTCCTCATTTTGTGCTATTTTTTCATTAAGCACATCAATTTCGGCTTTAAGGTCTTCCATAAGGCGTTTATCATGAGAGGATACCGAAGATGTAAGCTGCGCTAACTGTAAAAATTGAGCAAAATCTTCTGCACCTAAAAGCACTTGCACAGAACTGTCTGAATTGCTCATATAAATGGCTCTGATACGCTTTTTGAATGCAAGTTGATCAGCGGCAATTTCGTCTTCTTTGGCGGCAATTTCGGTTTTGTTAGCTGAAATGGTCGCATTTATTGATGAAATTTCTTGATTGCAACGAGCAATCTGTGCCTGTGTATTGGCAATCTTTTTACGGATTGCGTCAAGCACTGCTGCCTGATCGCTTTTTTCTGCTTTTAATCTGTTTATTTCACTTTGAATTTCGCTTGCTTCTTGTTTAAGTTCAGCGATATCATTATTAAGTTCATTTCTTTGACTTTCAGTAAGTGCCGCAGTATAAAGTGTTGATGTAACCCCTATTACTATGCATAATATAACCGTTATTACACGCTTTAAACTGATTTTCATAATTTTGGGTTGTTCCTTTCTGCACTAAACACAAAACATAAACCGTGCCAAAGTGCCGTTAGTAAAGTTATAAACGCACCTATTGTAAAGGGTGCATAGGGTATTTATATAGCAGAAAATTCACTGCCCTCACGCTTTAAATACTTGCTTATCATAATAAAGCTGCCAAGCATACCTGCAAATACGCCAATACATACAAACACCAATAACAGATTAAGTGCAACATCACCGTATTTTACTATATCAGAGGTGCCGAGTGTAGTTGAAATAGTTTCGGTTGCCACACGGTAACAGAAATACAGC
>JBJFGD010000060.1:0-4996 GCA_051892355.1 Acutalibacteraceae bacterium
AAGTCAGGAGGCAAAAACAATGAAAGATATGTTAAAAGTATCTTCCTCACCGCATATTAGGCATGAGGATACTACTAAAGGCATTATGTCTGATGTTATAATCGCTCTTTTGCCTGCTGCAATTTTCGGTTGCATTCTTTTTGGAATTAAAGCGATACTGTTGCTTATTACCACAACAGTTACAGCTGTTGCCGCCGAAGCCTTATGGAATTTAGCTTTGCATAAAAAGCAAACTATCGGCGACCTTTCAGCAGTTGTAACAGGTCTTTTACTTGGTATGAATTTAAGCTCACAAGTACCGCTTTGGATTGCCGCAATAGGCAGTGTAGTTGCAATAATTGTGGTAAAGCAAATGTTTGGCGGTTTGGGTTATAATTTTGCTAACCCTGCAATCACAGCAAGAATTGTGCTGCTTGTATCATTTGCCTCACATATGACAAATTATGTAACACCTATCGATGCCACAAGCTCGGCTACACCGCTTGCAGATAAAGCAGGTGTAACATTAAAACAATTATTCTTTGGTATGCACAGCGGCGCTATAGGTGAAACGGCATCGTTTTTGCTTATTATAGGCGGTATATATTTGGTTCTTCGCCGTGTTATTAAACCGATTATTCCGCTTGCATTTATAGGCACGGTTGCACTGCTTTCATTAATAAGCGGTCAAGATGTAGCGGTTGCTGTTTTTGGCGGCGGACTTATGCTTGGTGCTATATTTATGGCAACCGACTATGTAACCAGTCCCACCACAGACCTTGGTAAACTTATTTTTGGTATAGGCTGCGGTATTATTACATTTATCATAAGACGGTTTAGTTCTTTGCCTGAAGGTGTTTCATACTCAATATTGCTTATGAATATACTTACACCTCATATCAACCGCTTAACACTTTCTAAACCCTTCGGTTTTAAGGAGGTGGCAAAGAATGAGTAAAATTTTAGATAAAATTAAAACATTCTTTAAAACAAACATTGAAATCATAATGCCAACTGCGGTTTTGGCAATTATATGCATAGTTGTAACTTTGGCATTAAGTTCTACAAATATGCTTACCGAAAGCAGAATCGCCGCTTTGGCAGAGCAAACACAAAATGAGGCTATGTCAAAGTTGATAGAGGCTGATGAATATCCTATACAAACAGCCTCTTTAAGCAGCGGTGAAATAGATTATAATACCGCTGTTAAAGACGGTGAAACCGTCGGCTACATATTTGTAGTAGATACAAAAGGCTACGGTGGTACAGTTTCGGTTATGACAGCCGTAAATACCGACGGCGCAATAGTAGCAATCGAAATTCTTGATGCATCAAATGAAACACCCGGTCTTGGTCAAAATGTAACAAAGCAAGACTTTTTTACACAGTTTACAAATTTAACCGATAACATAACCGTTATAAAAGGCGGTACTGCAAGCGCTGACAATAACGAAATAAACGCTGTAACAGGCGCTACTATCAGTTCAAAAGCCGTAACAAAGGCTGTTAACGAAGCGCTGTCATATGCTTCAGAAATTATAGCAAAGGGGGATATTTCTTAAAATGAAAAACAAACCTAAATATTTAAGTGTTTTTACAAACGGCATTATTAAAGAAAATCCCGTTTTGCGACTGGTGCTTGGCACCTGCCCTACCCTTGCGGTTACCACAGCCGCTATAAACGGCATAGGTATGGGTGTTGCCGCAACGATAGTGCTTGTATGTTCTAATGCGGTAATCTCTTTACTTCGCAACTTTATTCCCGACAAAGTTCGTATACCTGCTTTCATCACCATAATTGCCGGATTTGTAAGCGTAGTACAAATGCTAGTAAAAGCGTTTGCGCCTGCTATTGATAAATCACTCGGTATATTTTTACCGCTTATAGTTGTAAACTGCATCATTTTGGCCCGTGCTGAAATGTTTGCATCTAAAAATGCGGTTGTTCCAAGCATATTAGACGGCTTGGGTATGGGTATAGGCTTTACCGCAACGCTTACGCTTATGGGCGCTATTCGTGAGCTTTTGGGCGCAGGAACAATTTTCTCTTTACAAGTTATACCCGAAAGCATTGCTCCTATGGTAATCTTTTTACTGCCCCCCGGTGGCTTCTTTGTGTTTGGTATGTTGGTTGCAGCATCTAACGCTATCGCTAAAAAACAGGGCAAGCCTGTAGTAGAGCATTTAGGCTGTGCAAACTGCCCCTCACGAAAGGCTTGTCAAAATGCAACACCCTGTGATAATGCACCTGAAAGTGTAACAGAAACCGTAAAGGCAGGTGGCAATAATGAGTAGTACATCTATCGCCTCTATTATTCTTGCAGGTATTCTTACAAATAATATGGTGCTTTCAAAATTTTTAGGTATCTGCCCATTTCTTGGCGTATCTAAAAAAGTAAACACTGCCTTTTCAATGAGTGTTGCCGTAACGCTTGTTATGGTGATAGCAACGGCGGTTACTTGGCCTATTTATAACTATCTGCTTTATCCGAACTATACATACCTTGAAACAGTTGTATTTATACTTGTAATTGCGGCAATTGTTCAGTTGATTGAAGTGTTCTTAAAGAAATTTATAAAGCCGATTTATAATGCGCTTGGTATTTATTTGCCGCTTATTACAACCAACTGTGCGGTGCTTGGTATTACTATGCTAAACATTACAAATGAACTTAATTTTATTAAGTCTATTATAAACGCTTTAAGCGCAGGACTAGGTTTTATGCTTGCAATGTTGCTTTTTTCGGGCGTGCGTTCAAAGGTTGAAACTGCCGATGTGCCCGAATTTTTAAAAGGTCTGCCCATAACGCTGGTATCAGCCGCGCTTGTTGCACTTTCATTCTTGGGCTTTGCCGGTATAGGAGGTTAATGCTGTATGTCTATTCTTTTACCGGTAATTATTGTAACAGTTATAGGTCTTATAGCGGGGCTTGGACTTGCGCTTGCCGCTAAATTTATGGCGGTTCCCGTTGATGAAAAAGAATCAAATTTGCGAAACTGTCTTCCTGGTGCAAACTGCGGTGCATGCGGTTTTTCAGGCTGTGACGGCTATGCCGCAGCCCTTGCCAAAGGCGAAGCCGAACCTGATAAATGCGCCCCCGGTGGTGCTGATACTGCTGCGGCGCTTGCAGAAATTTTAGGTGTAGATGTCAGCACCGAACCAAAGGTTGCTTTTATTGCATGTCAAGGCAACACCGATACCGTTAACCCAAAATATGACTATACGGGCTATAAAACCTGTATGGCGGCAAACCTTGTGCACGCAGGTCCGCTTGAATGTCAGTTTGGTTGTATAGGCTATGGCGACTGTATGCGCGCTTGCCCGTTTGGCGCAATAACACTGCAAAATAACCGACCTGTTATTTGTGAAGATATATGTGTTGGCTGCGGTAAATGCGCTTCGGTATGCCCCAAGTCACTTATATCGGTTATACCAAAAAGCAGTCGCACACGGGTTTATTGTTCTAACCGCCATAAAGGCGCATCTGTGGTTAAGGTCTGCATAACATCTTGTATAGCCTGCGGTATGTGTACGAAGGTTTGTGAAAATGAGGCAATCACAATTCAAAACAATGTTGCCGTTATAAATGCTGAAAAATGTATAAACTGCGGCAAGTGTAAAGATGCTTGCAAGCGAAATGCAATTATTTAAAAATATTTAAGGCGGTTTTATAAAACCGCCTTTTAATTTTCTTGACAAATATTTTAAGTGTTATATAATTATATATAATAAATTCACTTGATTTTGGGGGTCCTATTATGGCAATACTTTTAACAGGCGGTGCAGGCTACATAGGCAGTCACACCTGCGTTGAAATGCTAAATGCCGGTTATGAGGTTATAGTTGTTGACAACCTTAACAACAGCAGTAAAGAATCTCTTAACCGCGTAGAAAAAATCACAGGCAAAAAAGTAAAATTTTATGAAGAAGATGTTTGTGATTATGATGCCTTGCGTAAAATTTTTACCGAAAACAAGATTGATGCCGTAGTTCATTTTGCAGGTCATAAGGCAGTTGGCGAATCTGTGCAAAAGCCAATTATGTACTACAAAAACAATCTTGAAAGCACCATTGCTTTGATTGAAGTTATGAATGAGTTTAATGTTAAAAAGCTTGTTTTCTCTTCTTCTGCTACTGTTTACGGTGCATCTACCGAAGTGCCGCTGGTTGAGGGTATGCCCACAGGCGCTACCAATCCTTACGGCAGAACAAAGTTATTTATTGAAGATATTTTGCGTGACCTTTATGTTGCTGATAAAGATTGGTGCATAGTGCTTTTGCGCTACTTTAACCCAATAGGTGCACATAAAAGCGGCCTTATAGGCGAAGACCCAAAAGGTATTCCAAACAACCTTATGCCCTATATTTCACAGGTTGCTGTCGGCAAGCTTAAAGAACTTCATGTGTTTGGTAACGACTATAACACTATTGACGGAACAGGTGTGCGTGACTATATTCATGTAGTTGACCTTGCCATCGGTCATGTTAAAGCTATAAGCTGGGCGCTTGACAACCTTGGTTGTGAAGAAATCAATCTTGGTACAGGTAACGGCACCAGTGTATTACAACTTCGTGATGCGTTTGTAAAAGCTTCGGGCATTGATATTCCGTATGTTATTGACCCTCGCCGCCCGGGCGATTTAGATGAGGTATATGCTAACGCAGACAAAGCCCTAAATTTTCTTGGTTGGAAAGCCGAAAGAGGCATTGAAGAAATGTGCGAAGACACTTGGCGTTGGCAAAAAGGCAATCCTAACGGATACCGCGAATAAAAATTAAGATGCCCTGCTTTTGTAGGGCATCGCACAACTTATATATCCGCTTGTGGCGCAGCTGGATAACGCAGCAGATTCCGATTCTGAAGAACGGGGGTTCGAATCCCTTCAAGCGGGCCATAAATCTTGTTCAATAAGGAACAGCATGTGAAAACCCTTGATTTTTCAAGGGTTTTCAGTGTTTTAAGGGGCAATTTCAAGGCGAGTGATTTTACGGTAACGATTTTATGATTTTACCGAA
>JBJFGD010000061.1:0-4987 GCA_051892355.1 Acutalibacteraceae bacterium
AAGAATTGTAAAATCACCGTTTTGATTACATTTTAAACATATATCATCAGCCTTTTCGGCATAAGCAATCACCGATAAACCAAGGCACAAAATAAGTAAGAATAAAAATATTACAGTAAAAGCTTTTTTCACTAATTATTCACCTTTAATAATTTTTCCGCATTATGAATTTATATAATAAGAAAATGATGTCAAAACCGCTATTGAAAAATCAAAACAGGTGAGGTATAATTATAAAGAATGAAAACAAGGAGATTTAAATTTATATGAAGCTTGGTATGGTGGGGTTGCCAAATGTTGGAAAATCAACCCTTTTTAATGCAATAACAAATGCAGGCGCACAGTCGGCAAACTATCCTTTTTGCACAATTGAACCTAATATTGGTATGGTAAGTGTGCCCGATGAGCGACTTGAAAAATTAGCTGAAATTTATAATCCTGATAAATTTACACCTGCGGTAATTGAATTTGTTGATATTGCAGGTCTTGTAAAGGGCGCTTCAAAGGGCGAAGGACTTGGAAATAAGTTTTTAAGCAATATTCGTGAGGTTGATGCAATAGTTCATGTAGTGCGTTGTTTTGAAAGCACCGACATTATACATGTTGACGGCTCAGTTGACCCCATTCGCGATATTGAAACCATAAATTTAGAGCTTATACTTTCTGATATTGAAATTGCGCAGCGCCGTCTTGACAAGGCTGCAAAAGCACTTAAAGGCGATAAATCTATGCAAGCAGAGGTTGACTTTTTAAAGAGACTGATTGCTCATCTTGAAGAAGGTTTACCCGCCCGTTCTATAGAAATCACAAGCGATACAGACCAAGAGGTTTTATCTACCACTTCACTGCTTTCAGCCAAGCCTGTAATTTATGCTTGCAATATGAGTGAAGATGATTTTAGAAACGGAATCGACCAAAACTCAAACTACAACTCGGTAAAGGCTGTGGCAGAAAAAGAAAATGCCGAAATCTTGCCTATTTGCGCTTCTCTTGAAGCCGAGCTTGCAAGCCTTGACCACGAAGAAAAACTTATGTTTTTAGAAGATTTGGGGTTAGAGCGCTCGGGCCTTGACCGTATGATACAAAAGTGTTACAGTCTTTTAGGCCTTATTTCATACCTCACGGCAGGTAAGCCCGAAGTGCGCGCTTGGACCATTAAAAATGGCACAAAAGCACCGCAGGCAGCAGGCAAAATTCATACCGATTTTGAACGCGGCTTTATTCGTGCCGAAGTTATTGCCTATGATGACTTTATGGCTTGCGGCGGAAATATGGTTACCGCTAAAGAAAAAGGTCTTGTTAGAAGCGAAGGAAAAGAATATGTAATGAAAGACGGAGATATTGTTCTTTTCAGATTTAATGTATAAATTTTGACAGTATAATATCAAAAATATCACCGAAAATAATTCAGGGTGATATTTTTGAAAAAAGCAGGCCGTGATTTTACAGTTTTTTCAATAGGTGCCGTAGGCTATGGTTTAATAGAAATTTTATGGCGCGGCTATACACACTGGTCTATGCTTACCGCAGGTGGCATATCTTTTTTAGGACTTAGCCGCATATCAAATCATATGAAAAAAGCATCACTATTTAAAAAATCTATTGTAGGGTGCGGCTTTATAACGACTGTTGAATATATTTACGGCGTTATTTTTAATATAATTTTAAAGAAAAATGTTTGGGATTACAGCAAAATGCCGCTAAACATCAGCGGTCAGATATGCGCTTTGTATTCATTTTTTTGGATGATTTTAAGTATGCTGTTTATACCGTTTGCAGATAAGTTGCAAAAGCGATTGGAAAGGTAGCATTATGAAATTCTTGCGACGAACTTGGGCAGAAATTGATGAAAATGCCCTAATACATAATTTTAAAATTATAAAAGATATATCTGCTACACCGGTTATGGCGGTTGTAAAGGCAGATGCTTACGGTCATGGCGTAAAACTTGTAGCACCAATACTGCAAAAAAACGGAGCAGACGCTTTTGCTGTGTCAAACATTGAAGAAGCAATTGAACTGCGCAATTGCGGTATATCTAAGACTATACTTATATTAGGTTACACCCCCTGTGATATGGCGAAAGAGCTTGTAAAATATGATATTTCACAATGCGTTTATTCGCTTGACTACGCACGCGAGCTTTCCGAAAATGCAGTTAAATTTGGAAAAAATGTTAAAATACATATAAAAATTGATTCCGGTATGGCGCGTCTTGGATTTGACTGCCGTGATAATAACTTAAACGGTATAAATGAAGCTATTACTGCTGCAACACTTGAAGGTCTTAAGTTAGAGGGTATTTTTACACACTTCGCCGTATCTGATAGAACTATTGATGAAGAAGACGGGTTTACTGATGAGCAATATGCCCGTTTTTACAAAGCGATAGAATATTTTGAAGGTCACGGTCTCTCACCCAAATTCAAACATTGCTGTAATTCAGCAGCTTTATGTCAAGACAGTCAAAAGCACCTTGATATGTGCCGTGCAGGTATTATTCTTTATGGGCTTACTCCATCACCAAATCTTAAACTGACTCAAGATTTTATACCTGTAATGAGCTTTAAATCGGTGGTGTCACAAGTAAAAAAAATTTGCAAGGGCGATACAGTAAGCTATGGCAGAACTTTCAAAGCCGAAAAGCCTATGACTATAGCTACCGTTACTGCCGGTTATGCAGACGGTTACCCCCGTATGCTGTCAAACAGGGGTTCTGTGCTTATAAACGGAATGCGTGCTCATATAGTAGGCCGCGTTTGTATGGACCAGTTCTGTGTTGATGTTACAAATATACCAAATGTAAAACAGGACGATGAGGTATTGCTGTTTGGTAAAGATTTACCTGTAGAAGAATTGGCAGAAATTTGCGAAACTATAAACTATGAAATAGTTTGCGGCATATCAAACCGTGTTAAAAGAATTTTAAAAGAAGAGCAGTAATATACAAGGGATATCACTGCCCTTTTTTGAATTTTGGGAGATGTTATGAAAAAATATATTCTTACTTTAGATGAAGGCACTACAAGCGCCAGAGCGATTATATTTGATAATATGGGTAATATAGTATCTATTGCCCAAAATGAGTTTACACAAATCTACCCTGATTTCGGCTTTGTCGAACACGACCCTATAGAAATTTTATCTGCACAGTATTCTGCAATTACTGAATGTATAATTAAATCAGGTCTGCGCATAGATGAAATCGCAACCATAGGTATCACCAATCAGCGCGAAACAACTGTTGTGTGGAATAAAAACACAGGCGAGCCTGTATGTAATGCAATAGTTTGGCAATGCCGCCGCACAGCAGATATTTGTGAAAATTTGAAGCAACAAGGTTTAGAAAACTACATCGCAGACACAACAGGTCTTAAAATTGATGCATATTTCAGCGGCACTAAAATCAAATGGATACTTGACAACATAGACGGCGCACGCGATGCGGCAAACCGAGGTGAGTTGCTTTTTGGTACGGTTGACACTTGGCTTATGTGGAAATTGTCAAACGGTAAAATACACGCCACTGACGAAACAAACGCCTCTCGCACAATGCTTTATGACATACACAATCTTTGTTGGGATAAAAAGATTCTTGATATTTTAGGCATACCCGAATGTATGTTGCCTACCGTTCAAAAAAGCGGAAGCTATTTTGGTGATATAGATATAATGGGAACCAAAATTTCGGTTTGCGGTGTTGCAGGCGACCAACAGTCGGCGCTATTCGTTCAACACTGCGTAAATGCGGGTGATATAAAAAACACCTACGGCACAGGTTGCTTTTTGCTGATGAACACAGGCGAGGCGGCAGTCAAAAGCAATTACGGACTGCTTACCACCATTGCAGCTACTACACAAAATCAACCCACGCAGTATGCGCTTGAGGGCAGTGTGTTTATAGGCGGTGCCGTAATACAATGGTTGCGCGATGAAATGAAACTCATTGAAAATGCGGCAAAAAGTGAAGAATGCGCAAACGCTGTGCCTGACAGCGCAGATGTGTATATTGTTCCTGCTTTTTCAGGCCTTGGCGCACCTTATTGGGATATGTATGCCCGTGGCACAATATGCGGCCTTACACGCGGCGCTAACCGCAATCATATAGTCCGTGCGGCACTTGAATCAATAGCCTATCAAACAAATGACCTTATAATTGCTATGCAAAATGACTCAAAGGTTAAAGTTAAAACGCTCAAAGCCGACGGCGGAGCCGCGCGCAACAACTTTTTAATGCAATTTCAAGCCGACATTTCAGCCGTTACGGTATCGCGCCCTGATAATGCCGAAGCCACCGCATTAGGAGCCGCTTTGCTCGCCGGAATAACCGCAGGTATTATTGACAATAAAAACGATATATCAACCATCAATTCAAAATCAATAAAATTCAATTCTTCTATCGATTCACAAACCCGTCAAAACTTACTTGACGGTTGGTCAAAAGCTATAAACAGCACTGTTTCTTTTAGTAAGGAGTAATTTTATGAAATACACAGTAACCACAAAAAAAGTTCCGTCAAGCGACGGCAAGAACACACTTTCAGGCATCATATATATGCCGGACGGTGAAATACGGGGCCTATTTCATTTAGTTCACGGTATGACCGAATATATCGGCAGATATGAGCCGTTGTTAAGTGCTATTGCCAGCGCGGGCTACCTATGCTTTGGCTTTGATAATTTAGGACACGGTAACACCGCCGCAGAAGGCGATTTAGGTTATATTGCTTCACATGACGGTTGGAAATATATGGTTGACGATGTTAAAGTATTTGCCGACAGCATAAAAGCAGACTACCCTGACCTGCCATACTTTTTAATGGGTCACAGTATGGGCTCATTTATAACCAGAATAGCAGTATCAAAATACACTAATCTTGCCGATAAATACATATGTTGCGGCACTGCCGGCAGCAACCCCGCCGCAGATATAGGTCTTGCACTTTGCGATATTATAAAGGCTTTTCGCGGTGAAAGAAGCGTATCG
>JBJFGD010000062.1:0-4975 GCA_051892355.1 Acutalibacteraceae bacterium
TTGGTATTATGTCATATATTTGTGATAGATCGACGCCCTGTGATAATCGAAGCCCTAACATTAACTTTTCTGCTTTGCCTCCGCCTTTGCCGTCATACACAGTCTGCGGATTTTTTACAAATGCCCATAAATCTTTTGGGTAATAAAACCGCTTGCCGTCTAAACACGAATGAGCCGCAGGCCCTATACCTAAATAATCCTGCTCGGTCCAATATTTCATATTGTGGCGGCTTTGCTTGCCTTCAATTGAAAAATTTGATATTTCATAATGATTATAACCATTTTTTTGCAGTTGCTCACACATATATAAATATTGCTCTGCCGCATCATCTTCATTAGGTAAGTCAAGTGCAGCATAAGTTTTTGAAAAAGCGGTGTTTTCTTCAATCTTTAAAATATAGGCAGATATATGATTAGGCTTTAAAGACAAAATAAAATCAATATCTTGCTGAAGGCTTGCGGTATTGCTGTGCGGTAATGCAATCATAAGGTCAACCGAGATATTGTCAAAACCCATATTTCGGGCATTGGCTACCGTTTGCACAGCAATATCTGCTGTGTGTGTTCTGCCTAATGTTTTAAGCGTTGCATCACACCCCGACTGCACACCGATAGACACGCGGTTTACACCTGCCGATTTTGCATATTTTAAAAAACCGTCACTTGAGCTTGGATTTATTTCTACAGTAAATTCGGCATCTTTGCAAACGCAAAAATTTTCTTTTATGCAATCGGCCAGAGAGGCTATTTCATTACCTAATAATGACGGTGTGCCGCCGCCTATATAAATAGTATCAATGGGGCGGTTAATTTTCCCGCCCCATTTTTTAATTTCACCCTTGAGCGCAGATAGATAAACACTTAATGTATCTTTGCTATAAAACGCAGAATAAAAATCGCAATAATTGCATTTTCGCTCACAAAAAGGTATGTGAATATAAAGCCCTAAAGCATTTTTAGTCAAGAATTTCACCTATGCAGCTACCAGGTACACAAGCAGCATTAGCCTCATCAGTGTCAATATGCATAGCAAGTGCATAACTGTCGCTTACACGCGCTACAACATCGCCGAATACAAGTGATCTGCCTTCAGTTGGTATTTTAACGCTTACTATCTGTTTGTCAGTTATACCGTATTTTTCACCGTCAGCAACGGTCATATGTATGTGGCGCTTTGCAGCGATAACACCCTCGGTGAGTTCAACCTCACCGCAAGGGCCAACAAGCTTGCATGCGCCGCTGCCTGCCACATCGCCCGACTCACGAATAGGAGCTGTAACACCGATTGTACGAGCATCAGTAAGAGAAAGTTCTACTTGGTCGGCTTTTCTGCAAGGGCCGAGAATTGATGCCTTAATGCTGCCTTTTGGGCCTACAATAGTCACCTTTTCTTCACAGGCAAACTGACCTGGCTGCGACAAATTCTTTTTATTTGTGAGGGTATGCCCTGCACCGAAAAGAGTTTCAAGTGTAGCCTGCGTCACATGAACATGGCGCGCTGAAATTTCAACCAATACTTCTTTTTTCATTTTAAAGTCCCCTTTTGTATCAATTAAAATTATTTTACCATAATATTACATATTTTTCAAGTGCATTATACCTTCATTCTAAGCATTGAACCTGTTTTAATTTCTCGCTCAAAAGGAATTTTAATCTGCATCATAGGCTGATAAGCGCTGTCAATTTGCTTGCCTTTTTCATCATATAACACAGTAGTATCAACATTAAACGGTATGCTGCCTGCTTCTAAACAGTCAAGCACTGTTCCGCTTGCAAACTTATTTTTAAGTGTAGCTATAATACAACCGTCAGCATAACCGTCAACCACTGCGGCTATTGCATAATCGCGTATATAGCCCGCGTTTTCATAAGTCTGCGCATTTTCGGGTCGACCAAAATAAAAACCTGTAGAATAGGTGCGATGGCTCATTTTGTTAAGTTCATCACTTACCCACTGCGGCAAAACCCAGTCGCCGTCGCTTTCATTAAGGCTGTCAATAGCACCGCGGTAAGCATTGGCAGTTACCGCAACATAATATTCGGTCTTGGCTCTGCCCTCAATTTTTATACTTGAAACACCTGCGGCTAACATCTTATCAAGATGCGGCGCCATACACATATCATTAGCATTTAATATATATGTGCCTTTTTCGGTTTCGGTAATATCAAAGTACTGCCCCGGTCGCTTTTCTTCCATAAGGCTATAACTCCAACGGCAGGGTTGTGCGCAATCACCGCGATTGGCATCACGACCTGTCATATAACTTGAAAGCAGACATCTTGCTGAAAAAGACACACACATAGCGCCATGTGCAAAGGCTTCTATTTCAAGCTCGGGCGGTGTGTTAGCGCGTATTTTTGCAATTTCTTCAAGCGATAATTCGCGTGCAAGCACTACCCGCTTTGCGCCCATATTATAAAACGCATTAGCCGTAGCGCTGTTTACAATGCCCGACTGTACCGAAATGTGAAGTTCACAATTTGGTGCATACTGCTTTACCATACCAATGGTGCCTAAATCCGATGCTATTACCGCATCAACACCTACTTCATTTAAATAGGTCAAAAATTCAGGTAAACGGGCAATTTCATCCTCGTGAGGAATGGTATTACAGGTAACATGCACCTTTACACCGTGTGAATGTGCATACTCTACACCTAATCTTAAATCTTCGCGGTTAAAGTTAGCAGAGGCCGTGCGCATACCAAACTCTTCGCCCGCAATATACACGGCATCTGCGCCAAAATCTACCGCAGTTTTAAGACGCATAAGATCGCCCGCTGGGCAAAGCAGTTCTAAACTGTGTTTTTTATCAGTCAAAATACTCATATATCCAGTTATTTCCTTGTTGTAACTTTGCTATAGTTTGCTGTTGTTCAGATAAGGTTTTATGGTAATAGAAGTTACCGTCACTATCTGTAACAAAATAATAATATTCGCTATCTGCAGTAGGATAAAGTGCCGCATTTATAGCGTCAATGCCGGGTGAACAAAGAGGTCCCGGCGGCAAACCCTTTACATTATATGTATTATATCTGCCGTCATCATTTTTAAATGATTCGCCGTAGTAGCAGGTTGGCGAAGAACCGAGCGTGCCGAAATCTTTACTGTTGAGTCGGTTATAAAATACGGCGGCTACATTTGCCATTTCATCGGTGCTTTGACCTGCTTCCATTTGAATTATAGATGCCATTGTAAGAATTTCATTCATACTGTAACCCATTTCATCGGCGCGTTTATACATAACATCGGTAATTTTGCTTTCGGTTTGTTTTATCATTTTTTCAACTACAAGGCGGGCACATTCTTCTGAATCATATGAATAAAAATTATAAGTATCGGGAAATAAATAACCTTCAAGTGAATAATATGTCTTACCTACATTGCAATTTTTAAGCAGTTTTGAGTCAAACTCAACCTCTTCTAAAGCATAAAGAAAATCTGCCTTTTTACAAACACCGGCCTCTTCAAGCAATGTGCCGATGCCCTTAACCGTAACATTTTCACCGTTTACATTTTTGGTGTAATCATTAATTCCGGTACCTTCAGGAATAGTTACCGTAACGCTTTCGGCCTTTGCACCGTCAGTCATAAGCATTTCTGCAATTTTTTCATAGCCTATTTCGGTGTTAAAGGTATAAAGACCGTATTTATACTGACTTTCGTAACCCTTTAGTTTAGAATAAAGTCTAAAAAGCATTGGCATTTTCACAGCGCCTGTATCTTCTAAACTTTCGGCAATAGCCGCAGTTGAAGCTCCGTACGGTATATCCATTTCGCAGTCTTCACCTCTGCCAAAGCCAATGCCAAGATAATCTGCACCTGCAAAAATAAGGGTTATTGCAAGCCCTACAGATACCACTATAATGCAGATTATCCATATTATATTCTTAATGGTAGAATTACCGCCCTTTTTGGCTCTTTTGCCGTGTTTGCGTTTTTCTTCTGATTGCGGTTCTTCTACATTAAAACCTTTACCTATTATAAAATCGTCATCATTAATGTTAAAATTATTGTCTTGCATATTCTATCTCCAATTAGTACGAACCGTATCTCATACTTCTTGCTATTTTTTTAGCAATATCTTCGTTATCTAACAATGCCTCTAAATACAAAAGCGCAAAATCAATCGCGCCCCCTGCGCCCCAGCCGGTTACAATATTGCCATCGCGAACTGCAGGGCGGTCAAGCACATGTGCGCCTGAAAGTTCTTTTTCAAAGCCAGTATAGCATACTGCGTTTTTGCCGTGAAGCAGCCCCTTGTGGCCAAGTATCATAGGTGCTGCACATATAGCGCCTATAATTATATTGTTGTTTACAGCATAGTCTATAAATTCTGTTACCTTTTTATCATTTTCAAGGTTTATAGTGCCCGGCATGCCGCCCGGCAAAATAATACCGTCAAGGTCATCAAAAACAGCTTCACTTACAGTAATATCGCAATTTACCGAGATTCCGTGTGAACCGGTAACACGCTTACCTGTAACACCGACAGTTTTAACCTCTGCCCCTGCACGGCGTAAAACATCAACAGGAGCAAGCGCCTCAAGTTCTTCAAAGCCTTTTGCTAAAAATACATATACCATTTTTATCACCTTAAAAAAGTTTTAAAGTTTCACTTAATATATCATTTGATATATCTTCAATTGAACGGGCTTGTCCGTTTTTTGCACAGGGTATAACAGTCCAACCGGAATACTGCGCTGTAAACATAGCAGCTTTACGGCAATTGTCAAGATAATTTGTATCACTTTCGTGAATATCTTTTTTATCTTCATTGCCTGCATATCTGTGTGAAAGCAGCTTTTGCGAAACCTCAACAGGCATATCTAAAAAAATCACCTTATCGGGTTTTGGAATACCAACCTTATTATATTCAAGCTCATAAAGCCAATCGAGAAAACCTTGCCACATTTCAGGCGGTAATTTAGATGTCTGATGCACCGCGTTTGATGTAGTGTATCTACCCGATAT
>JBJFGD010000063.1:0-4921 GCA_051892355.1 Acutalibacteraceae bacterium
TTTTGCCAAGACCGTCGAGCGCGTCATTCCAGTCGCCGTAAAGCGCATGCAGACAACCGGTTTCGCTATCTATATTACTGCATAAAAAGTCCATTATTCTTATAACATGGTCAAGCACGGTATCAACCGTTTCACTTTTAGCAATAACGCAGGTGTTTTCTTTATTTGCTATGTAGTATGAGCATTTTTCTTCAAGAATTGACCAGTCATCAGTATATGACAGATAGGTATGAAGTGTCGTAATAATCCATACACCTTGGTCAATATATTTGCGAAGGTCAAGACTGGGCATCTGATTCTGATCATCAGGAACAGAAAATTGACGGGGAGGTCTGCCGTCTTCAAGTATGTAGTTAAGCGCGGTAATAAATTGACGGCGGCTTTCTTTAGGCTGCCATATAAGCGATGATTCAAGCTGTTGCATAACATCGCGTATGCCTATCATAGGTCCGAAATAGTTTTTACCCAAAGCGCAGAAAGAAATTTGCTTTTGAATGTTGCGAACAAATTTGTTCAAAACATGCGGATTGATGTCGCCTTTAAAATTATTGAAGTGAGTTTTCATGGTTTCAAATTTTGAAATAGTTTCTGCTTCATCTGCTTCAAGTGCAGTATCTATTTTTTGAATATCGGGCTTGAGGTCTTTCACAGCTTCGGCCTCTTTGATTGAGTGGAAGTATGAAAGATCATACTCACGGCGCACACTTTCGCCACCGCCCAAAGTATAATGCGCACTGTCGGCGCAAACAGGAACATCGGTAGAGTTTGCTGCTATATATTGATTTTTAAATACGCCTGTCTTAAGACTTTCTGCATTTGTCATAAGTCTGCCTGCGGGGCCTAACACCTCTGCCTTGCGGGTGGTGAGGTATTCTTTTTCGGCGGTCGCACCGAATGAATCACGCGAAACTATCATGCTGTCACCGTATGAACGAAGCAGATAGTTTCCGTTATCATAACGCTTACCAAAGCGGTTCATTATATCATACACACCGCCTGTGTTGCGGTAAAATAGCCAAGCATCCATACAAGACATCATATAAATATTCTGCGGTTTGTCGCTTTTGTTTATTGCGGTGTATGCAAAGTGAATATGTTTATCCATGCTTACATGCATACGAACTGCAAATGCAACATCGGGTGTGTCTGCTATGTAATAAACATATCTAAAAGAATAAACTACATAACGGTTTACTTTAAAAGGTTCAAAAAGCTGTTGGTTGCAGCCGAGTAATGATACGGGGAAGAACTCGCCGTTTTGATTGGGTATGCCGCCTATAAAAGAAATTGAAGCATCTTCAAAAAGGTTAAGATCTCTAAAGATTGTAAATGTAGATTCATATGCATCAATATGACCGCTTGAACGCGCCCAAACAACAAGACCGTTAGCATCATACGGGAAACGCGAAACGCCGTATTCGCGTTCACAGCAAAGAATTTCTTTTTCATTTAGATAAAAAGTATTTTGCGGCAAGGCATTATCATCGCTTGCTTTAAAATTTTTTATCTGCTCAAGCAGATTTTTAAGTTGGCTTTCAAGACTCATAGCTTTTTCAACCTTTCAAATATTTTTCTGAATTTACTTTAACATAGTTATATATAAATTTCAAGAATAATCGTGCTTTACAATTTGTTTTTTGTGTGCTATAATTCAAGCAAAACAGCAGAAAGGATTAATTTTATGTTTTTAGCTCAAAACAGAGAACCTAAAGTAAATATTTATGTAAAAGAAAATTTCTTTGAGAATACAGATTCACCTGTATGGAATGCGGCATATTATCTTCGTTATTATCTGTCTCGAATTACAGTAGCCCCTTTTGAAATTGAAGCAGGCGGCAAGGGCGAAGGTATATACATTGACCTTGATGCCGACTATACAGATGACGAGTTTTCGATAAAGACTGAAAACGAAAGCCTTTATATCAAAGGCGGCAAACGCGGTGTACTTTACGGTGTTTATGAATTTTTAGAGGATTTAGGCTGCCGTTTCTTTACTCCCGACTGCGAAAAAATTCCAACTATAGTTAATTTAGAAATACCGTCAATCAGCAAACAAGAAAAGCCTGTTTTTGAGTACCGTGAAACCGATTATCCAACTACAACAAAAAAAGAGTGCGCAAAATTTGCGACAATGTGCCGATTAAACGGTTCAAACAATCATTTGCCCGAATCGCTTGGCGGTAATTTAGAGTATGCCTTATTTATACATACACTACCGTGGTTAGTTCCCCCCGAAGAGCACTTTGCCGAGCACCCCGAATACTATGCCTTGTATAACGGCGAGCGTATTGCGGGCGAACATCTTGATTGGCAGCTCTGCCTTTCTAATCCTGACATTGTGCCAATTGCAGTTGATAACATAAGAAAAATCTTAAAAGCAAACCCTGACAAAAAAATAGTATCAATTTCGCAAAATGATAACCTTAATCACTGTCAGTGCGAAGCGTGCCAAAAAATCAATGAAGAAGAGGGCTCGCCCGTTGGCGCGCTTATTCGCTTTGCTAATAAAATTGCCGAAATTTTAGAACCTGAATTTCCCGATGTTATATTTGACATTCTGGCATATAACTACACTCGCCCCGCATCGCACTTAACACCGGTGCGCCACAACACCTGTATTCGCTTATGTGCAAGTTGCACTTGTTATGCGCATCCTTATGACAAATGTGATGACCGCAGTCACGCACAGGTTCGTACCGACGGTAAAAAAACACTTTTCATTGAAGACCTTGAAGAGTGGAGCAAAATATGCAATAGAATTTATATTTGGGATTACACAACAAATTATCCTATTTGTTTAATGCCGTTCCCAAATTGGCGTGTGTTACAGCCCAATATGCAAGTTCTTGCAAAATATAATGTTAAGGGCGTATTTGAGCAAGCAAACCGCGCAAGAGACGGCTCTACCGATTTTAATGAACTGCGCAACTATTTGCTGTGCAAGCTTATGTGGAATCCCGATTGCGATATTGAGCGCCACCGTAAAGAATTTATGGAATATTATTACGGCGAAGCAGCAGCATATTTAGATGAATATCTTAATATGTTAAGCGACTTTGTAGAACGCGAAAATTATCATATGTATATACAAGAAATTAAACGCCCCGATTATCTTAGTAACGAATTGCTTGAAAAATATAACGCTTTGTTTGACAAGGCAGAGGCCGCAGTATCGGGTGACGGCATTCGCCTTGCCCGTGTGCAAAAAGCAAGACTTTCAATTCGTTTTGCCGATGTTTATTGGAATGAGATAATTGACAAGGGCTTTGATACCGAAAAAATAAATCAGTTTTTCACCGACCTTCGTGCGCACAATATTTCAAGATTAGACGAATGGTGCAATCTTGAAGGCACATATTACGGCTGGGTTCAGGGTTGGAACCGAGGCGTATATGTTCACGAACCGTTCCGTTATCAACCCGAAAGTCTGCTGTAAAAATTTCTTGACTTAAACTGACTGCTTTGATATAATGCAATTGAATATATTATTAGTAGGAGGAATATTGTCTTTATGGACAGTAGCGACAGTTGCGACGATAACGGCAACTTTAACACTTTAGTTTGTATATATAACGGCGTACCTATGCTCTCATACGGGCACAGGTATGCCTTTTTGCGTTTAAAAAGAGTTTTGAGTTGATTGACAATGGCTTTTACAATACAAACAATATTTTTATATATAAACTTAAGGAGTTAAAAATTAGATGACAAGATATATTATTATTATGGTGATTTGTTTAATATCATCAGCGTATTTTTCAGCCACCGAAACGGCTTTTTCGTGCGCTAATAAAACACGACTTCGAGCGCTTGCTGAAAAAGGAAATAAAAAGGCGGCGGTTGCGGCCGCTTTAGCAGAAAAATATGATAAACTTATTTCTACAATACTCATAGGCAATAATATAGTTAATATTGCTCTTGCATCTTTGGGTACAGTTGTTTTTACCCAAAAATTTGGTGAAAACAAGGGTGCTACAATTTCTACCGTAGTTATTACCGTAGCAGTTTTGATTTTCGGTGAAATTACACCTAAAAGCATAGCTAATGATTTCCCCGAAAAATTTGCAATGTTTTCAGCGCCTTTTATAAAATTTTTGATATATTTGTTTATGCCGCTTAATTTTATATTCTCTGCCTGGCAAAAATTAATCGGTAAATTGTTCAAGGTTGAGCAAGATGACAATATGGCGCAAGAAGAACTGCTTATGATGGTTGAAGAGGCCGAACAAGAGGGCGATATTGATACCGATGAGGGCGATTTGCTGCGAAATGCCATTGAGTTTTCAGATTTAAAGGCAGAAGATATTTTAACCCACCGTGTTGATCTTGAGGCACTGCCTATTGATTCGGCAAAAAAAGAAATTGCTCAAAAGTTTACCGAAACCCGTTTTTCACGCATACCGATTTATGAAGACAACATAGACAATATTGTCGGTGTAATACATCAAAAAGATTTTTATGTGGGTAGCGGCATTACTACTGCCAATATTAAAGATATTATTTCGCCCGTGCTTTTTGTGCACCAGTCTGAAAATGTTGACGACCTGCTTAAAAAACTGCAAAAAGAAAAATCACATATGGCAGTAATTGTTGATGAATACGGCGGAACGCTTGGCATTGTCACTATGGAGGATATACTCGAAGAGCTTGTCGGTGAAATTTGGGATGAACACGATGAGGTTGTTGAAGAATTTAAAGAGTTAGATGAAAACACCTTTATAATAGATTGCAATATGAATCTTGACGATTTTTGTGAAGAGTTTGATATTGAAACCGAATCTGACAGTGTGTCGGTAGGCGGTTGGGTTGCCGAACAGATAGGCAATATCCCCGATGTAAATGACAGTTTTACTTTTGAAAATCTTGTTGTTACTGTTATAGAAACCGAATCTCATCGCGCTTCTACAGTTAAGGTAGAAAA
>JBJFGD010000064.1:0-4905 GCA_051892355.1 Acutalibacteraceae bacterium
TTACGCAGATTACTTCACAAATAGAAAATATTCGTGCTAAAATTGCTTCATCAAACGAAGAATCGGTAAAATTAGAGGGTGAAATTTCAGTTCTGAATAATGATATTCAGCACAACAATGAAGCTATCGCTCGCTTAAAATCGGAAAAATTGAGTCTTGAGTCATCTGATACTTCAGCAAAACAAGAAATAGAAAACAAGCGTAATCTGGCAAATGAAAAATTGAAGGTAATCGAAAATTTGAATGATGACCTTAAATCACTTGAAAATCAACTCAACGGTCTTTTAAGTGACAGTGAAAATATATCACGCAAAATTGAAGAGCAGATAAAATTGCTTAATGCTTTATCTGTAAAAAGTTCTGATTTGCGTGTTGAAATGACAACTTCTAATACTTCTATAGATGAGATTAATTCACGCCGAGGTATTGTTGAAGAGTTAATCACTCATAATAATGCCGAAAAAGAACGCTTGCAGGCTGATTTTGATGAAACAAAAACGCTTTTAGATAAAACCGAAGATAATATTTTGTCTTTGACAAATTCAATCAAAGGCTATGAAATGCGGCTTGCAAACCGTAATGCCGCTTTACAAGAACTTACCGAAAAAAGCAATGAATATCACCTTGATATTGAGTCAAAACGCCGCAGGGTTCAAATTCTTACCGAACTTGAAAACAGTATGGAAGGCTTTTCACATGCTGTTAAAGAGGTAATTGCTCAATCTGAAAAAGGTATTTTGCGTGGAATTTATGGTCCTGTTTCAAAGCTTATTTCGGTTGATAAAAAATATTCTGTTGCAATAGAAACAGCACTTGGCAATGCAATACAAAATATTATTGTTGAAAGTGAAAATGATGCCAAACGCGCAATAAATCATTTAAAAAACAACAACGCCGGCCGTGCAACATTTTTACCTATTTCTTCAATAAAAGCGCGTGATTTTAAAGAAAGCGGTTTTGAAGAGATTTACGGTTTTGTAGGCATTGCTTCAGACTTAATAACGGTAGACAAAAAATATGAAACCGTTATTAAGTATCTTTTGGGTGGAACGGTTGTCACTGAAGATATCGACAGCGCTACTACTTTAGCTAAAAAATTCAACTACCGTGTAAAAGTTGTATCTCTTGACGGACAAGTTATAAATCTGGGCGGTTCATTTACGGGCGGTTCGCTTGTTAAACAGGCGGGAATTTTAAGCCGTGCTGCCGATATTAAACGAATTGAAGCAGAAATTGAACGATTGGTTTTAAAAGAAAAAGAAAATGCGAAATTATTAGAAAATGAAACATCTGCCGTAGCAGAGATAAATGCTGATATTGTTGCAATAAAAGCAGATTTGATTAATTCTAATGAGGATAAAATTCGCGCGTTGTCTGAACTTAAGCGCATTGATGATTTACTTAATAACACAAACGCAACTATCAATTCTTTAATAGAAGAGCGTGACGGCAGTGAAGAAAAAATAAATCTTTTAAATGAAAAATCTATCAATGCGGCAAAGCAAATTGCTGAAATTGAAGCACAGAAATCGTCAATTCAAGCAGAAATAGATGAAATGACAGGCGGCAGAGATAATATTTCTCAAAAACGCGAAGCACTTACTGCAGATATAACTGATATCAAACTGCAAGTTATTGAAAATCAAAAGGATTCTTCAGCACTTTTGGCTTCTGCTGATGATTTAGAAAATTCTATTTCTAACCGTGCGGCACGCACAACAGAAATAGACGCTGAAATTGCCGCAGTTACTTTTAAAATTTCACAATTTGAAGCAGATATTTCTTCTCATACCGACGGTATTGAAGACATTAAGCATAAGATACAAGAATTAAATAAAGAGATTGAAGATTTAATGAACGAGCGAAACTGCGTTGAAAAAGCAGGTATTGAACTTCGATCAAGCGAGCGCGAGCGCACTTTAGAGCGCGAAAAAATCGGCGGCGAACTTGCCCGTCTTACCGAGCGAAAAGATGTTATGGTAAAAGAGTATGACGATGTTATCCGCCAACTTTACGATGAGTATCAACTCACAAAAAGCGAGGCAGAAAATATTGCAATTCCAATTGAAAAACCCGCCGAAGCCAAGAAAATGCTTGCTGAAACCAAGTCTAAAATACGATCACTCGGTAATGTTAATGTTTCTGCTATTGAGGAATATAAAGAAGTTAAAGAGCGTTATGACTTTATGACCGTACAGATTGAAGATGTAGAAAAAGCGCGCACAGAACTTCGTAAAATTATAAATCAGTTAACCACTCAAATGCAGGAAATGTTTGTAGTAGGCTTTAACAAGATTAACGAAAACTTTTCTAAAACATTCCGTGAACTATTTGGCGGCGGCAGTGCAGAGCTAAAACTTACCGAACCTGAAAATGTTTTAGAAAGCGGTATTGATATTGAGGCTCGATTACCGGGTAAAAATGTGCCAAGTCTTAACGGCCTTTCGGGCGGCGAAAAAGCGCTTGTTGCTTTGTCAATATACTTTGCTATTATGAAGGTTAATGCACCGCCATTCTGTTTTCTTGATGAAGTTGACACCGCGCTTGATGATATAAATGTAGACCGCTTTGCCGATTATATGAAGCGTTCTGACTTTAATACGCAGTTTATCTGTGTTACTCACCGTCGCGGTACTATGGAAGCCGCCGATATGCTTTACGGTGTTACAATGCAAGAAAAGGGCGTTACAAAGTTGTTAGAACTTAATGTAAGCGAACTTGAAAAGAAATTACTTGAAAATCAAGGCGCATAATATTTTAAGGAGTATAGTTATTCAATGGGTTTATTCAGTAAAATTAAGGCAGGACTTCAAAAAACCAAAGCAAGTATTTCAGATGGAATAAGTAATATTTTAAACAGTTTTACCAAGATAGATGAAGATTTATTTGAAGAACTTGAAGAACTGCTTGTAATGTCTGACATAGGTGTTGAAACATCAGTTAAAATTTGCGATTTATTACGAGAAAAGGTTAAGCAAAACGGTATCAAAGACCCAAATCAAATTAAAAGCTTAATGCATGATATTATAATTGAAATGTTAGGCGAAGATGCAGGTCTTAAATTAGATACAAAACCGTCAGTTATTCTTGTAATAGGTGTAAACGGTGTGGGCAAAACCACTACCATCGGAAAACTGTCTTTAATGCTTAAATCACAGGGTAAAAAGGTAGTTTTAGGCGCGGCAGACACTTTTCGTGCGGCGGCTATTGATCAACTCGGTATTTGGGCAGAACGGGCAGGTGTTACAATGGTAAAAAGCGTTGAGGGTTCTGACCCTGCATCGGTTGTTTTTGATACAATTGCTTCGGCTAAATCAAAGGGTGCTGATGTTATTATATGTGACACTGCGGGCAGATTGCATAATAAAAAAAATCTGATGGACGAGCTTGCTAAAATTTATCGTATAATCAAGCGAGAATTGCCTGAAGCATCACTTGAAACCCTTTTGGTGCTTGATTCCGCAACGGGTCAAAATGCTGTAAATCAGGCGCGTGAATTTAAAAATGTTGCTGATATAACGGGTATAGTACTTACCAAACTTGACGGCACTGCAAAAGGCGGAATTGTAATCGCAATTCATAATGAACTTAATATACCGGTAAAATATGTTGGTGTAGGTGAGGGTATAGACGATTTGCAACCCTTTAATGCTAAAGAGTTTACCGACGGAATATTTGATACGGGTGAATAATATGAAAATTTTTATTGCTACTAAAAATCAAAAAAAGCTCACTGAGCTTGAACGCATTTTAATACCTATGGGTTTTGAAGTTTTAAGCGAAAAAGATTATTCAGAAGAATTCCCCGAACCTATAGAAGACGGCATCACTTTTGAAGAAAATGCAATTATAAAGGCAAAGGCAGGTCTTAAAAATACAGGCCTTATATCTGTCGCAGATGATTCGGGGCTTTGTGTTGATTATTTAGACGGTGCGCCTGGTATTTATTCGGCACGGTATTCAGGTGAACACGGTGACGATGAGTCTAACAATAAAAAGTTGTTAAAAGAACTCGATGGTGTACCTATGGAAAAACGAACCTGTCGCTATGTTGCGGCAATAGCCTGTGTTTTTCCCGACGGAAAATATTTTACAGTTCGAGGCGAATGCGAAGGCAAAATTGCATTTGAACCTAATGGCAACGGCGGTTTTGGTTATGATCCGCTATTTATAGGTGAACTTGGTTATTTTGCAACACTAACACCCGAACAAAAAGACAGTGTAAGCCATAGAGGCAAAGCACTAAAATTATTTAAAGAAGAATTAATAAAATATATAGAAACAAATGAGGAAAACTAATGTTAAATAGCAGACAAAGAGCACAATTGCGCGGCATGGCAAATACTTATGAAACAATATTTCAGGTAGGCAAAGGCGGAATCAATGCTCAACTTATAAAACAGGTTGATGAGGCTTTAGAAGCGCGAGAGCTTATAAAATTGCGCGTGCTTGAAACCTGCCCTGACAGTTCGCGTACTGCGGCTGACCAAATTGCAAACAGTGTCGGCGCTGATGTTGTGCAGGTAATAGGCTCTCGATTTATATTGTACCGTGAAAGCAAAGATAACAAAACTATAAAATTGGTGAAATAAAATGGCAAATATTGCAGTTTTCGGCGGTACTTTTAACCCGTTTCATATAGGGCATTATCAAATGCTTGAGTATGTGTGCGGTCTCAAATTTATAGACCGTGTACTTCTGATTCCTGATAAAATTCCGCCGCATAAAACTTGTGATTTTTTAGCAAGTGATGCTGACCGCATCGAAATGTGCCGACTTGTATGTGAAGATTTTGATAAGGCAGAGCTTTGCCTTATTGAGTTTGAGCGCGAAGGCAAAAGTTATACCTTTGAAACAATTAAACTGTTACAGCAAAAATTTCAGAATGATAAATTTTTTACGGTA
>JBJFGD010000065.1:0-4901 GCA_051892355.1 Acutalibacteraceae bacterium
TAGTGATTATCTTAATATTGGGGCTTCTTCTTACTCTATGATATTGATAAGCCTATTTACTTTAATATTAGCATTATTCCAACAGAAAAATTTATTTAATAAAGATAAGAATAACATTATATTATTCAATCTAGTATATATAGGTCTATTGCTAAATATTTTGTCTATAAATAATATTCTGTTTTATAGAGCCATTTGTTGCCCTCAACCGCTTTGTCAGGGCAAACAAGAATACAATCTCTGCCTTCAAACTTAAAGTCAAGTCTTTTAAATCCGTTCCATTCGCTTTGTATAATATCCATAATTAATCACCTTTTAATTCGTATCCGCCAACTGCTCGAATTGATAATTTTACACAAGCACCTTGACCAAAAACAGACTCTATCATTTGTTTGTAATTACAGAACATATCATTTGGTATATAGCACTGAATTGTGCCCGCAAAACCGCCGCCGTGAACGCGGCAAGCTCCAACGCCTTTTAAAAACTGCTTGGTTAAAGTCAACGCTAAAGATATACCCTGTTCTTTTGGTCTTTGAATTGAATAAACATTTTGTAATAAATCATATGATGACTCGCCCGACTTGTTTACAAGGTCAAAAAAGTCGGCAAAATTTTTATTTTCAAGCGCTGTTTTTTGAGCTGTTACGCGCTCATTTTCATTAAATATATGAATTGCGCGAAGCACCGCGCGGTCACCGCAAGCCTTGCGTATATCAGCAATATTTGCATAAAATTTATCTTTATCGGCATATCGCAAATACTCTACGCCAAGCATGCGGCTTATATCTTTACATTCAAGTGTAATATCGGCATAATCTTGTGTTAAATCGGCATGGTTTCCGCCTGTATCGACCACACAAAGGGTATGCCCCGACTGTGACAAATCAAGATCTATCTTTTTTATTTCGGGATTTTGCGGATCATTAAAATCGGCATATGTAAATCCCCCAACAGAACTTGCCATCTGGTCAAGCAAACCGCAGGGCTTTCCAAAGTATTCGCGTTCTGCAAACTGCGAATATTTTGCTATAGACACGGCATCAATCTTATTGCCGTTATAAAGACCGTTTACTATGCTTGAAAGCAGCACTTCAAATGCCGCTGATGACGATAGACCGGAGCCTTTCAGCACATTAGAAGTAGTATAAGCATCAAAACCGCCGATTTTATGACCGTTGTTTTTAAATGCTGCAAGCACGCCGCGTATAAGGGCTATTGCTTTTCCGTTTTCGGACGGTTTTACCTCAAGCTCGGTTATATCAAGTTCATCCATTTTATAACCCTGTGATTTTATGCGAACAATATTGCTTTCATTTTGAGAAACCACCGCAATAACATCAAGGTTAACACTGCCCGCAAGAACAAGTCCGTGCTGATGATCGGTGTGATTACCCCCGATTTCGGTTCGGCCCGGAGCAGAAAAAAGACGAATATTGTCTCGGTCGCCATATAAACTAAAAAATTCATCAACGGCATTAATATACCGTTTTCTTGCCACCTCAACATCACCGTAGAGCATAGCAAAATCGGCATCATATTTTCCGTTTATAATACTGTTTTTTATTTGAGTGGTATTCATTTCTAAACCAAGCATACAGCAAACAAAACCTAAATCTTGTTTGCTGTCAACCTTTCCTAAAATTAAAGTGCCTCTACAATAGCCTTTGTATCTCTTGCAATTTTAAGTTCTTCATTTGTGGGTATAATATAAACATTAACCGCACTGTCAGATGTAGAAATTTTAATTTCTTCACCGTGCACCTTATTGGCTTCTTTGTCAAGTTTAACGCCTAAATATGAAAGATTTTCGCATATATATTCGCGAAGTTCTTCATCATTTTCGCCAATACCGCCTGTAAATACGATTGTGTCAACACCATTCATAGCGGCAACATAAGAACCTACAAATTTTAGTATCTGATATCTCTGCATATCAATAGCAAGTGCTGCGCGCCGGTTGCCTGATTCTGCGGCAGCCGCTACATCACGGTTATCATTAGATACACCCGAAATGCCAAGCACGCCCGACTTTTTGTTGCAGATAGTGTCAATGTCGGCAAATGAAAGATTTTCTTTTTCAGCAATATATGTAAGGGTTGACGGATCAAGAGTTCCGCTACGGGTGCCCATCATAAAGCCGTCAAGCGGGGTAAAGCCCATTGAAGTATCTATGCAAACACCGTCTTTAATAGCAGAAATTGAACAGCCGTTACCAAGATGGCAGGTAATAATCTTGAGGTCTTTTTTGTCTTTGCCCTCAATTTCTGCTGCACGGTCACTTACAAAGCTGTGCGAAGTGCCGTGAAATCCGTATTTGCGAATACGGTAATTTTCATAATACTCATAAGGCAGAGCATACATGTATGCCTTTGCCGGCATAGTCTGATGAAAAGATGTATCAAACACACCAACCTGAGGAATCTTGTCACCAAAGGTTTTGGTGCAAGCCTCAATACCCAAAATATTTGCAGGGTTGTGAAGCGGTGCCATAACACTGCACTCGCGAACTTTTGCAATCATTGCATCGGTAATAAGCGCAGATTTGTTGAACTCTTCAGCGCCGTGAACAACACGGTGACCGATAGCCCCTACCTCATCAAGAGAGTCAATAACCTTTGCTTCACTTTTTGTCATAGCATAAACCACTGCTTCAAATGCCTCGCTATGAGTCGGCATCGGTGTTTCTGCCTTGTATACCCTACCGTCTGCGGCCTTGTGAGTGATAGCGCCGGTAACACCTATGCGCTCGCAAAGTCCTTTTGCCAAAACCTGTTCATTGTCCATATCAATAAGCTGATACTTAAGTGATGAACTGCCTGCATTAACTACAAATACCTTCATAACTGCTTCTCCTTAAAAAAATGGATATTGAAATATTTTTTCCTTTATGGTAAAATATTACCATAAAACATATATTATTATAATACTTTATTATTACTGTTTTTTCAAGTATTTTTGCAAAAAGAGGTGATATTTTGTCGGCTGTCGGCATTATAGCAGAGTTTAACCCGTTGCACACCGGTCACAAGCGAATAATAACCCACGCTAAAGCGTTAGGTGATACAGTTATTTGCATCATAAGCGGCAATTTCGTACAGCGAGGTGATGCAGCTATAATCTCTAAATATCAGCGGGCAAAATTTGCTTTGCTTTGCGGTGCAGACATAGTCGCCGAAATGCCCGTTTTGTGGAGTATGTCAACTGCACAAAATTTTGCGCTTGCAGGCGTATGGCAGTTATACAATTTGGGTTGTGATAAAATAGTTTTCGGCAGTGAGTGCGGCGATATTGAGGCGCTTAAAAATGCTGCTGATGTATTAGCAGGCGACAGTTTTTTTTCCCTTGCCGCCGAAAAGGCAAAATCAGGCATAACCTTTGCCGCAGCGCGTGAACTGGCCGCAAGCGAGCTTGGCGTAGATTTTTCACTGTTGCGAAACCCCAACGATAACCTTGGAATAGAATATATTTTAGCAGCTAAAAAGCTAAATTTACCAATAGAATTTCATTGCATAAAAAGAATAGGCGCCCGGCACGACAGCGGTGAAGTAAGCGATGGGTATGTTTCATCATCTTTCATCAGAAAAGAGCTTATTTCAGGCAATATCGGCTTTTGTGAGCGCTTTATGCCGCGCGAAATTCGCGGTATTATACAACCCGAAAATATAGCCGATATAAATCGCCTTGAAAATGCAATATTGTGCTCGCTTCGCACTAAAACGGCTGATGACTTTAAATGTTTACCCGATATAAGCGAAGGGTTAGAGAATAAAATTTATTTTTCTGCGCGGGTTGCAACCGGCCTTGAAGAACTATATAATATGATTAAATCAAAACGATATACATTAGCACGCATAAGGCGGCTTGTGCTTGCGGCATTTTTGGGTTTTGATAATGAATTTTTTATGAAAACACCACCCTATGTGCGTGTGTTGGGATTTAGCAAATGCGGTGAAACACATCTTAAAAATCTTGTAGCACTTATACCGGTAATTACCCGTGCATCTCAAATAAAAATGTTAGAAAGTGACGCGAAAAAAGTTTTTGAAACCGAATGTCGTGCCACCGATATATTTTCAATGTCACTCTCTAAGCCGCTTGAATGCGGTATTGAGCAAAGAACAAAATTATTAAAAACGGAGGAATTTTTATGATTAAAACCGAAATTAAAAGTTATCTTGATTATGGCAATGTGTTAAGTCTGTCAAACGGCGTAATCGAAGCCTATGTTACAATAGATGTCGGTCCTCGTATCATACGCTTTGGTTACATTGGCGGTCAGAACTTTATGTGTGATGACAAAACAGTTTCCGCACCCAAAGACGACGAAGAATTTCAGAACTTTTTCGGCAAGGGCAAAAAGTGGGAAATTTTAGGCGGTCACCGTATATGGATTTCGCCCGAAAGTTACCCCGAAAGCTATTACCCCGACCTTGATCCGGTAAAATATGAAATCACCGAAAACGGCGCTGTATTTACGCCTAATCCCGAAACACAAAACGGTGTTCAGAAACAGCTTGAAATCAAAATGGACCCTGACGATGCTAATATGCAGGTTATAATGCGTGTTAAAAATATTGCACAAAAGGCGCAGGAATTTTCTATCTGGGGTCTTACCGTATCAGCAAAACACGGCACACTTATCATACCTATGAATGACAATGATACGGGTCTTTTACATAACCGCAATATTTCGGTTTGGCCATATACCAACCTTGCCGACAGCCGACTTCATTTTGGCAAGCGCTATGTAACACTGCGTCAGGATACAAACATCAAACAATCATTCAAACTTGGATTTGACCTAAACAATGCAGAAGCCTTCTACTGCTTGGGTGACGATATTTTCCGTAAATCTTACGAAACCTACCACCCGCATGAAAAATACCCCGACAACAACT
>JBJFGD010000066.1:0-4892 GCA_051892355.1 Acutalibacteraceae bacterium
GAGCTTGAAAGCAACCGCGACCGTGACGATTTGCGTATAAAAGGCGAGCTTATCAAGGCAAATATTTACGCAATACCTTCGGGCAGTGCGGTGGCACGGGTTCAAAATTATTATGATGAAAATTTGGCAACTATTGAAATACCGCTTGACCCCGCATTATCGGCGGCGGCAAACGCATCAAAATATTTTAAAGATTACAAAAAAAGTTGCAGCGCGGTGCAGTCTTTAGGCGCACTTATTGAAAGCGATAAACAAGAAATTGATTATCTTGAATCGGTGTCTGAAAGCCTTTCACGGTGTAAAAGCTTGTCAGATATTGCCGAAATCCGCGAAGAATTATCGCAGGGCGGCTACACAAAGCAAGCATTATCTAAACGCGTCCGCAAAAAAGTACAGCCGCAATTTAGTGAATACAAATCTAAAGAAGGCTACCGAATACTCGTTGGCAGAAATAATGTTCAAAACGATTATATAACCACCCAAATTGCATCTAAAGGTGATATGTGGTTTCACACAAAAAATATACACGGTTCTCATGTGGTGGTGCTTTGCGGCGGCGAGCCGTTAAGCGATGAAACTATTGCCTTTGCGGCTTGTCTTGCCGCAAAAAATTCAAAGGCGGCGGCTTCATCTAATGTGCCTGTTGACTATACACCTATAAAATATGTAAAAAAACCTGCCGGCGCAAAAGCAGGAATGGTAATTTATACTACCAACAAAACAATCTTCGTCACACCGGAGGAAACTTTATGAAAATAGGCATATCAACTTCGTGTCTTTACCCTATGTATACCGAAAAGGCTTTTTATGAAATTGCATCTCGCGGGGTAGAGCTTACCGAAATATTTTTTAATGCCAACTGTGAACTGCAACAGCCTTTTATAGATGAACTTAAAAGTATAAAAGAAAGTTTTGGTATACAAATTTCTTCTGTTCATCCTACAATGTCGCTTGCCGAATCGTTTATGCTGTTTTCAAATTATGATCGCCGATTTCAAGAGGGCATCGAAACCTATAAGCGCTACGGCGAAATTGCGGCTCACCTTGGTGCAAAATATATCATTATGCACGGCGGCAAACCGAATAACGCAATAGACAATCGCGGTTATTTTGAACGCTTTCACAAAGTGGCAGAGTGTGTAAAACAAAACGGTGCTACACTTTTGCAAGAAAATGTTGTTCTTTTCAGAGCCGGAAATATAGATACTCTGCGTGATATGTCAGATTATCTCGGCGATGATGTTAATTTTTGCCTTGATGTCAAGCAGAGTATACGCGGCGGCTATTCGCCGTATGATGTGCTTAAAATACTGGGCAAAAAAATCAAGCATCTGCATTTAAGCGACAACAATGCTCAAAATGATTGTATGCTGCCGCTTACGGGCAATTTTGATTTTAAAGATTTTTTAAGCACGGCCCAAAAATGCGGGTATACAGGCGATGCGGTAGTCGAGCTTTACCGCAACGCTTTCGGTGATCCAAACGAATTATTTGATTCTTATAAAAACTTATTAAAATCGGTTTAATTTATTGAATTTTATAAAATTTAAAAATTTTAAAAAAAGTGCTTGACAAATTATAACACTTGTTGTATAATCGTTTTTGCCGCTTGAGAAGGGCGGCAAAAATAAAGTCGGTGTTGATTGCGGTGAGGGTCCACCCGTTCCCATTCCGAACACGGAAGTTAAGCTCACTTGCGCTGAAAATACTTGGCGGGCAGCTGCCTGGGAAGATAAGTAGATGCCGACACAAAAAAGCCTGATGTGAAAACATCAGGTTATTTTTTTCTAATAAAAACAGTTCAATAATTCTTTACAAAAATAAATTATACATATATAATATATTTAAAGTCTAAAAAAGGGGGCAAGCGATATGTCATACAATATAAATCCGTCAATTTTCGGCAATACCTTTGCCGTGCCTGTTGTCGTTGCGGACAAGTATTTAAAACTCGCCACCCCTACACAGCTTAAAGTATTGCTTTACTTTATGCGCAATATTTCTGAAGGAATTGATTGTAAAAAAATTTCTTCAGCGCTCGCTCTGCCTGAAAGCGAGGTTGAAGATGCGCTTACTTTTTGGGGGCAGTGCCAAATTTTAATGCCCCAGCAAAAGCCCGAGCCGCAGCCTCAAGAAAAACCCGTTATAGTCACGGCACAATTACCCACCCGCGCCGATGTTATAAAACGCGGTCTTGAAGATGAGTGCCTTATGTTTTTACTGCGCGAGGCTCAACTTAAATTTGGCAGAAACCTAAAGCAAAACGAAAGCAGCCTTTTGGTGTCGCTTTATGATGATCACGGTATGGATGTATCGGTTATTTTGTTGCTGTTGCAATACGCTTCGCACGAAGGCAAGTGTAATGTGTCTTTCATAAAAAGCACTGCCGCAAATTGGCTTAAAGCAGGTGTTGAAACCGTCACCGATGCCGAAGCCTTAATTACCAAAAATGCTAAACAAAAACTTGCTTGGCAGATTGTTGAGCGCGTTTTCGGCATAGAAAAGCGCAACCCCAGCGAGCGTGAGTTAGAACTTTCAGACCTGTGGATAAACGAGTGGCAAATGAGCACCGATATGCTAAAATCGGCATATGATGCCTGTGTTGATGCAAAAACAAAGTTAAGTATGCCGTATGTTGCAAAAATTTTAGAGTCTTGGCATAAGGCGGGTTACACCACCCCTAAAGATATTACTGCTAAAAAACAGCAAAGCACCGCTAAAAAAACGGCGGTTAAAAATGATTTTGCAGGGTATGACCTTGATTTGTATGAAAAAATGCTAAATGATAAAATCAACAGAAAGGATTAGTATGCCAATATGACACGCGAACAAAGCTATACCAAAGCTTTTCAAAAGCAAAAAAATGCGCTTGCGCAAAAAAAAGCGATGTTTGAAGCATCGTTACAAACATTGTCGGCGAATAATCCCGATTTTGTGAAAATAAATCAAAAACTGTCACACCTTGGTGCCGAGCTTGCCACAACCGCCCTTTCGGGTGATGCGGCTGCGCTTAATAAATTAAAAACCGAAATGACCGATTTGTCAAATAAGCGCAGTGCAATTTTAAAAAATGCCGGCATTACCGACATAGTTTACGATTGCCCTAAATGCAAAGACACAGGTTACATAAACGGCAAAATCTGCGACTGCATACATAACAGCGCAAAATCTATTTTAATAGAAAGTCTGTCTGCCTCACTTCCGCTTGAAAACTGCCGTTTTGAAAATTTTGATTTAAATTATTACCCACAAAATATGCAAGACGGCACAAACCCTCGCAAATATATGACAGGTGTTTTTAAAATGTGCCGTGAATATGTTATAAACTTTGACCCAAATAAAAGCCAAAGCTTGCTATTTATGGGTAATACGGGGCTTGGCAAAACCCATTTAACCTTATCAATTGTGTACGAACTTTTAAATCGCGGTTTTAATGTTATATATGGTGCGGCTTACAATATGTTCAGCGAAATGGAAAGCGAGCATTTTGACCGCCATACCAATAACAGTTATAACGCGGCTGTTAACTGCGATTTATTGGTCATAGATGATTTGGGCGGCGAGTTTGTGTCACCATATATACAAAGTCTACTTTACAATATTATAAATACGCGCGATTTAAGCGGCAAACCCACCGTTATAAACACCAATCTTACTATGAGCGAAATCGCCGACAAATATACACCCCGCGTGGCATCGCGGCTGTTTAAATATAACAGCGAAAAGTTTATCGGTGAAGATATCCGCCTGCAAAAGGCTTTAGAAAAGAAATAAATATAAAAATTAAAACCCCTTTTATTATTAGGTTTAATCGTTAAACTTCAATGGTAAAATGGGTTTTGTTTTAACAAAATATTCTATTTGGTGTATTAATTTTTATGTATTTTTAATGATTATTATTAAAAAAAGAAAAAACTTTTAATAAAAATTATTGACAAATATGAATGTTGTGTGGTAATATAAGGTAGTATATTTGTCGGGGTGTGCCCGTATTGTATTAAATACAATATCCTCTACTATATATAGTAGAGCAAGGTTTCGCTGCAAAGCGAAATTTGCGGTTAATTCTCGACATAAAATCATAGATTCTTAAAAAGGAGATTGAGAAATCATGAGAAAACAAATGTTGAACAAAATTGTCTCTATACTATTGGTATTGGCAGTTTGTTCCGCCACCGTTTTCGGTTGCTTAATTACCGTTAACGCGGCAGATGGTCCGTCATATGAAATAACAAATGGCGCGATATCGGCTGATTTAACTACTGCAACCGCTGACGTAACCTTTATTGTACCAAACGGTATGGTTGACGGTATGTTTAGTGTAAACAAAACGGGCAACCCAAGTGATGCGGCTGACTGTTTTGCAAGCGTAACGGCTGTCGTAAAAGACGGTACACCGCAATCAGGTGCTTTCAGTGCCGAAGATTTCAGTGTTACTGTTTCAACCGAAGGTCTTGAGGGCGACGAACTTGCCTTAATTTTGTTTGAAAGTGCTGATGTAACCAAATTATATACATCTGTCACTCTTAAATTAACCTTTACTTTTGCTAAAGGTACAGCTACCAAGAGTACATCATATGACGTATCTGTAGGCGCTTTCGATTTTTCAGGCAGCAGCCAAAACTATAATTCTTTTGAAGGCACTGCAGGTGTTATCGCAGCAGGATGCGACCATATCATTAATATTGATTCATCAAGCGCATTAATAGATACTGATACAGTAGACGGATATTCTGTTTACAGCAATGCAGTATGTTCTGTTTGCGGCGAACGCTTTGATTATCAGGTAGTGCCTAATGAGTTTTCGTTAGATGAAAATACTCTTTATTGGGACGGTAGCACATATACCCAGCCTACCGATGAAGACGGCGACGGTGTTTACATAATTGACA